>JBBIUJ010000133.1:0-10787 GCA_037440345.1 Prolixibacter sp. | reverse complement strand
GGAAAAATTTCTAATGGAAATAATTCAATGACTTTGTTTTAATTTTAACTTTTTATTAGTTTTATTTCAAATATTTTTGGCCAAAGCTTACCAGTAACATAAAGTTTATCAGTAACAGGATTCCAGGCTATTCCATTCAATACATCAATTTGTTCTCTTTGGTTTTTGAGAATTGTTCCGGATAATCCGCTTAAATTGATCTCAGCTTTTACTTTACCACTCTCTGGATCGATGATGATAATTGTATCAGTTTGCCATATATTTGCCCAAATTTCACCTTTAATGTACTCCAGTTCATTTACATTTGGTACAATATTATATTCATTGCATACCTGAATTCTTTTCTCTTCCTTATAGGTTTCGGGATGAATAAAATAAATATTTTCAGTACCATCGCTCATTATCAGAGAATGACCGTCATTGGTTAAACCCCACCCTTCGTTCGATTTATAATTCCAGGTACCCAGTAATTTAAAGGTATTTAAGTCATAAACGAAACCAATTTTGTTTTTATAAGTTAATTGATATAATTTATTATTTAAAATAGTAATTCCTTCACCAAAATACTGATTTTCAAGTTTATATTCTTTTTGTATTTTACCGGTTTTAATATCCAGTTGATAGATTGAGGAGGTTCCTTCCTGCCCGGTACCTTCGTATAGCAGGTTATTTTTGAATTCCAGCCCTTGCGTAAAATGAGTGACATTGTGAGGATACTCTGCAACAATCTGGTATGAATATTTAGATGGTTTGGTGTCTGAAGTGACTAGTATTTCTTCATAATTATCTCCGTAAACTCCATCGGATTTCAAAACAGATACTTTAACAATATGTTTACCAACACCAAAATCATTTGTTTTATAAATGAAGGAATTCGTTAAATTTTTTGAAGTAAGAACCAACTTTCCGTCAATAGAAGCTTCAATTTTTTCGAGCGTACCATCCTTCAATTTTGTTTGGAGATTGATTCGAATCTCCTCTCCCAATCTAAAATTCTCCTTTTTAGGTTCTACCTGTATGGCTGTTACAGGGCGCCTGGATGGACTGTTTGACTGGGCACAGTTCATGAAACTTGTCACAATAATTAGAGACGTAATAATGGAGAGTGTCAGCCGGTTCATGATAAAAGAATTATAGAAATGAAATTTTCATCAAAAATAGAATCTTATTTTGTAAAGGTTGCAAGGAATGCTTAAGCACTTGTATAAATTCATTGTACCTCATCATTAAATTTTTAAAAATCAATTGCTATTCTCAATTATCTTTGTGTTTGAATATTAAATAATTTTTGACTTGAGTGCACTTAAAAAATTAGCTGGGGAAACCATGATTTATGGTGTGCCAAGTATTGTTGGCCGTTTCCTGAATTTATTGCTAACACCCATTTATACCTACACCTTCCCTGCCAGTGAATATGGTATTCTGGGTAATTTATTGGCTTATGTTGCCTTTTTTCAGGTATTGCTTACTTATGGAATGGAAACTTCTTACTTTAGGTTTGCCAGCAAGAGTGACAAACCTAATGAGGTTTTTGGCACCTCTCTGGTAGCCCTTTCGGTTACCTCTTTACTTTTTGTGATTGTTGTCACTATTTTCTCAAGGCAAATTTCAGGATGGGCGGGATATCCAGACCAACATCTCTATATTGTTTGGATGGGTATTACAGTTGCCCTTGACGCCGTTACTGCTATTCCTTTTGCAAGGTTACGCTTACAGCAGAGACCTATCAAGTTTGCCTTTTTCAAGATCATAAATATTGGCATTAACATCTTGCTTAATCTTTTCTGGATTTTGCTTTGCCCAAGAATTCTTTCGCACAATCCCGATTCATTTGTTCAATATCTGTACAGTCCGAAAATAGGTATAGGATATGCATTTTTATCTTACCTAATCGCCTCTGTCGTTACCATGTTACTCTTCTTACCGGATTTAGGGATCAAAAAAATAGTGATTAAAACAGAAATGCTAAGAACCATGTTAAACTATGGATGGCCTATTTTGGTTGTTGGTTTGGCAGGCATGGTTACCCTGAATATCGATAAAATATTGATACCTCAGCTTATCGACAGCAGTAAAGATCCAATGTATGAATTGGGGGTTTATGCAGCAAGCGGGAAGCTTGCCATATTAATGACACTATTTATACAAGCATTCAGATTCTCATTTGAACCATTTTTGTTTTCCCATTACAAAAACGAAGCTTCCAAAAGTGTTTATAGTTTGATTATGAACTATTTCGTAATCTTTGGGTTGCTAATTTTTTTAGGAGTCATTTTTTATATGGATATCCTAAAATACTTCATTGGTCCACAAAGGGCAGGATATCATGAAGCACTAAAAATTGTACCCTGGATGTTGATGGGAAATCTTTTCATGGGCATATTCTACACCCAATCGCTTTGGTACAAACTTACTGATCAAACCAAATATGGTGCAATTTTCTCAATGATAGGAGGTATTATAACACTAGTAATCAATATTTTATTTATCCCAGCACTTGGATATATGGCTTCTGCTTATGGTTTCTTTTTCTCGTCTTTGATTATTACCATTATCAGTTATTACTATGGTCAAAAATATTTCCCAGTCAAGTATAACCTGAAAAAAATAGGATCCTATTTTTTTGTAGCTATGGTTCTCTATATCATTGCAATAAAGATAAACCTTCAGGATACCTACCTCTCTTACATTTTTAAAACCGTGCTATTTTCAATTTTCCTTCTTTTCATATGGCACAATGAAAAATCTGATTTGAAGAGATTGCTGCCAAAGCATTTTAATGGAGATGGAAGAGGTTGATTAGTTTCTTATCTTAGCCGATTAATAGTTTGTGCAAAATCTATTCGATTGAGTTCTGGAATTCGGTACGAAAATTAGTACTGAAGCATTGTATTTCAGGATATTATGAATTGTCATGAATAATCTGGGAAAATAGGATGAAAGTAAAAATTGTCAATAAGTCACAAAATAGTTTGCCTCTATACAGTACCAGGCAATCTGCAGGGATGGATCTCCGTGCAGATTTGCCAGAGCCATTGATACTTCGGCCATTGGAAAGGATACTGATACCCACCGGACTTTTTATTCAATTGCCCGATGGATATGAAGCACAGGTAAGGCCCAGAAGTGGACTGGCCATCAACAAGGGTGTAACGGTGCTCAATTCACCCGGTACCATTGATGCCGACTATAGGGGAGAAATCAAGATCATCCTGATCAATTTGTCTCAGGAAGATTTCGTTATTAACAATGGTGAAAGAGTTGCACAAATGGTCATTTCATCTTACAGGCAAGTGGAATGGGAAAGGGTAGAAATCCTGGATGAGAGTGAGCGGGGCGAAGGTGGATTTGGACATACCGGAAAGCATTAAAGAATACGCAATAAGATTAAAATGATTAGTAATAAGCATATATTTTGGGTCATCATACCTCTGACAGTTCTTGTATTCTCGTGCAAGAGCCCTCAGCAAACCGTAAAAGTGGTCGTACCAGAGGAGGAGAGTCAGGCCCTTTCCCTATTGAACGACGATCAGAAGCAGCAATTTCAGTATTTGTTTGTCGAAGGTATCAAACAGCGAACCGTAGGAAATGCGGAAGAGGCGATTAAGATATTTTCCCGTTGTCTTGAAATGGATCCCTCCTCCTCCTCCTCCCTTTATGAAATTGCAAATATTCACATATTAAGGGGCGATTTTCAGAGTGCCATGATGATGCTGGAGAGAGCCTCTTCACTGAATCCAAAAAACCAATATTATCTGATTTTACTGGCAAAAATTTATCAGCAGAATAAATTGTATGAGAAGGCAGCCGGAACTTTTGGCGCACTATCCGTGCTTTCACCAGATAATCCGGACTATCCCATTTATCGCGCGGAGATGTATGGTATGGCCGGGAAGTTGGATGATGCACTTGCTTGCTATGAGGAATTGGAGAAAAAGTGGGGCATTACAGAACAAGTTTCCTTGGGCAAACAAGGCATATTTCTTAAGCTGGGGAAAAAACAGGAAGCCTACCATGAGATAGAAAATCTGATTGCCAAATTTCAGGGCGATACAAAATATTATGGTTTACTAGCTGATATGTATTTGGCTGATAGTGTGATGGATAAATCTTTGGAGAATTACAATAAAGTACTGCAATACAGACCGAATGACGGTTTTGTACATTTTTCACTTTCAAATTATTACAAAGTAGCCGGAAACTATTCCAAATCATATGAACATTTGAAGATAGGTTTTGAGAACAATGGCTTGGAATTGGATGCCAAAATGCAAATGTACATGTTGGTTTCCCAATCGGAGGATCACCATTTAACTGAGCAACAGCAACTTGAACTCATAAATATTTTGATTGATAAGCATGTTGATGATGAGCGGCCTCGGGCGTTGCTTGCGGAATATTATCTTGCCAAAAAACTGAATAAAGAGGCTCGTGAACAATTGAGACTGGTATTGGAAATAAACAAAGGGAATTATGCCTATTGGGAAAGGTTGTTGTTTATTGACAACGATTTAACAGATTGGAAATCACTTAGCCTGGATAGTAAAGCAGCCATCAAATATTTCCCGGAACAACCTGTTTTGTACATATTGGATGCCGTATCCATGCTACAATTGGGAAATTTTCAGGATATGTTTGCCGTTCTTGATTCGGCAGAGGCGAATGCAACCAATAACAACCAGTTACTTTCACAAATATATACTTACCGGGCGGAGGCCTATTATAAGCAAAAGAAATATGACGAAGCTTACACCTGGTTTGACAAAGTTGTCAAAATTGATCCTCAGAATTACCTGGCCATGAACAATTATGCCTACTATTTATCCTTGCGGTCGATAAAGTTGGATGTGGCAGAAAAACTAAGCAGCGCAGTGGTTCAGGGCAATCCCAATAATGCCACTTATCTGGATACCTATGCCTGGGTATTGTTCAAAAAGAAGGATTATCAGTTGGCTAAATTTTATATGGAATCGGCCCTTTCCAACAGTACTGAAGAAAATCCCGTATTGGTTGAGCATTATGGAGATATATTGTTTTTTCTGAATGAAAAGGATAAGGCAGTTCTGCAGTGGAAAAAATCATTGAAGATGGGAAATCCATCCAAGGTGCTTCCCGAGAAAATCAAAACAGCTACTTTCTTTGAATCTGTTGAAGATTAAAATATGAAGATAAAAGCGATAATTTTTTGTTGTTTGTGGATGCTCCTATTCCTTGGATCAGGATGTAAGCACATAGAGAAAGTTGTTATTGAAAAAAAGCTTAAGCCGGTGAGTGTCAGACGTGTCGTCCGGATGGTGACTGAAAATGAGCTTAAATACAACACCTTGTCTGTCAAAAAAATTAGTCTGACAATTGACAACAACGGTAAGGTACATTCAGTAAGGGGATTTTATAGGATCAAGCGGGACAGTATCATACAGGTTTCTGGCCAGACATTGATCATCCCGGTAGGCAAACTGGAACTTGGCCCTGATTCCTTCAAGGTTGTCTATCATATAGACAAGCAAGTGATGACAGGAACGATTCAAAAGATTGCAGAAACAATAGGTTATGATATTGATTTTCAAACAATACAATCTATTTTGAGTAATCACATGCAATCCATGAAACAAGAGTTGAAAGAGAATCAGTTCAGGGATTATGTGTTGGTGGTTGAGAACAATATGTACAAAATATCCTCGATAAGAGATCGCAGGTTCAGGAAATTTGCTGCCAACGAGGTGAAACTGGAACGCTTTAAGCAAAGAAAAGATGAACAGCATCTGGTCAAACAGGATATTTTCGTGGATCCTGATATTTTTGTGGTAAGGAAAGAGATTTATCATGATATTGATACTGACCGAGTTATAACCATAGAATTTTCTGAATTTCAGGCAATAGGGACAAAGTGGTTCCCAGGAAAGATACACTTATCCGTATCGGGGAAGGAAAAATTGGATATTCAAGTTGAATTATCCAAGGTATCGATAGATGATGAAAAAGATTTTGGTTTCTCTGTCCCTTCCAAATACAAACAGACGGAGTTGAAATTGAAATGAATTTAGCACCTCTTTGAAGTGATGAGTGAAGATTTAAAAAAATATGTTGTTGGAATCTTGATACTGGTACTTTCTTTCTCTTCCTACGGACAATCAATAAATGAATTGCGAAAGCAAAAGGAAAAGACAAGCCAGGAGATTGAGTACATTAACAATTTGCTCAAGGAGACAGATCAGAATACAAAAACCTCCATTAGTAGGATGACTATGCTGGAGAAGAAGATCAAACTGCAGGAAAGTTTGATTTCAAACATCAGCAATGAGTTAACTTATCTTGATTCGACAATCCTCCGAAGTACGCAAAATCTTGATTCGCTCAATGCTGACCTGACTTTGATTAAAAATCGTTACGCAAATATGCTTCGATATGCCAGAAGGAATCAGGATATGAATAATCAGTTTTTGTTCCTGCTTTCGGCGGAAGATTTTAACCAGGCATACAAGCGCTTTACCTATTTAAAGCAGTATGCTGACTACCGGAAGACGCAGGTAAAGGAAATAACTGAATTGCAGGCTAAACTGGCGAACCTGGTCGAAGAGTTGAACAATAAAAAATCGGATAAGAAGCAGTTGTTAACCACCAAGATCAGTCTTTCAGATAAATATGAAAGGCAGAAGGCCGACCAAAAGGAGTATTATGTGCAATTGCAAAAAAAGGAGAAGGATTTAAAGAAAAAGCTGGAAAACCAGCAAAAGATCGCTGCAAAGCTTGAGTTGGAGATTGAAAAAAGCATTGCCGAGGAGGCACGGAAAATTGCCGCAAAAGCGGCCTCCAAGAGCACTGCGACCCCAGGAGTTAAGGCTTCTCCGGAAAGGAAGAATCTATCTGATGATTTTTCAAAGAACAAAGGCAAGTTGCCCTGGCCTTTGGCAAAGGGACTGATTACCGATCATTTTGGGGAGCATCCTGATCCGATTTTGAAACATGTGGTCAGAAGAAATTCCGGAATTGATATTACTACCCAGTCGGGAACAAAAGCGCGAGCGGTATTCAAGGGTGAGGTTACGAAAGTATTGCCCAATATTGGCGGGAATATGGCTATTATTATCAGGCATGGCAGTTACCTTACGGTCTATTCCAATCTTGCAAGCGTGTCGGTTCAGGTAGGACAGAATGTTGATACAAAACAGGAGATTGGAACGATTTACACTGACAAGGAGGATGATAACAAAACAGTGCTAAAGTTCCAGCTTTGGTACGAAAATAGCAAGCAGGATCCTGAGAATTGGATCAGCAGGTAGGGATCAGTATTTCGCAAGGTTGGCCACTTTGGTCAAAGCCTGAAGGTTAATAATCCTTATTTTACGACCCTGAAGATCGATGAGTTTATCCTGCTTAAACTCAGAAAGCAATCGTATAATTGACTCAGTAGCTGTTCCAACCATGTTCGCAAGTTCTTCTCTGGTAAGGGAAATCTGCAGTGTCTTTTCGGAGTCAAGATCGAACTCCTGTTTCAGAAGCAGCAAAACTTCAGCGAGCCGCTCCCTTACAGTTTTCTGGGCGATATCTGTGATGTAATCATTGGCTTCCTTTAACTCTGCACAAACGATCTTTAGCATGGCCAGGGAAAATTTCCAATTTCTTTCGATCAGACTTAGTAGTGTCTTATATGGTATATGGCACAATGTGGCTTCCTCGATGGTCTTGGCCGAAGTGCAGGCAGATTCCTGACTCAACAAGGATCTGTATGCAATGATGTCCCCTTTTTTTGCGAAACGGATGATTTGTTCTTTCCCATCGTTTCCGGTCTTGTAAATTTTTACAATCCCTTTGGTAATGCAATAAAATCCCGTCAGGCGACTTCCTTCCTTGTAAAGAACACTCCCCTTTTTGTAGGCAGAACATACTTTTTCGTTGTTAAGACTTTTCATTTCGTCTTCGGTCAACGACTGAAAAAAACGAAAACCAGTAAGACTTACGTCCTCTGTTAAAGTATTGTTGCTCTTGATCATATAAAATAATTTTGACGGTTATTTCAATGTTCAAATATACAATTTTAGCTTGTATCTAACTATCTCCTATTTTGAAACAAAAAATCCACCACTACGTAGAATGAATAAAAATAAGGTTGATATGAAAAATTTATTATTACAAAACAAACGAACCGAAGTAAGATCGGAATTTGGATCCAGGATTCTTCTAATTACGGTTCTCTTGGTATTTTCCTCTTCCGCTTTTTCCAAAGAATATAAAATAAATTCCACCTCCAGTACCCTTGAATGGGAAGCCAAAAAGGTTACCGGTCAACATCATGGCACCATATCTTTTGCGGAGGGAACCCTGTTGGTCGAACATAAAAGGATTACCGGAGGGAAAGTAATTGTTGACATGAACACCATCGTTAACACTGATTTGACCGATGCAGGATACAATCAAAAATTGATCGGCCATCTGAAATCTGACGATTTTTTTGGAGTAGCCAAATTTCCACAGGCCTCTTTGGAAGTTAAGAATGTTGCCCCCAAGTCAGGAAATATTTATCACTTTACAGCGGATTTAACGATCAAAGGAATTACCTCACCGGTTGAATTTGATGCTGAAGTGAATGATGAATCCGGACAAATATCCGCAACCGGAATCATGGTGGTAAACCGTACAAAATATGGCATTAAATATGGATCAGGAAGTTTCTTCCAGAACCTTGGCGATAAAGTAATCTATGATGATTTTACCCTAAGGTTTAAGCTGATAGCTGCTACTAAATAGGCATTTTTTTTCTGGTTTTTGCGTAGGGGGGTGAGCCAATAGGTTTATCCCCTTTTTTTCGGTTCATAATTGAGGTTGGAAGGAAGGTACTTCTCGATAAACTCTGGAGATACCTCTTTTCGCAGTGCATAATCGTTAACCTGATCTTTTCCGACTTTTTCAACGCCAAAATACCTTGATTCGGGATGGGCAAAATATACGCCGCAAACAGAGGCATTCGGATACATGGAATAGTGCTCGGTGAGTGAAATCCCGCATCGCTCTTCTGCCTGCAAAAGATTGAATATGGTCTCTTTTTCAGAGTGTTCCGGGCAGGCCGGATAACCAGGCGCCGGACGGATCCCCTGGTATTTGCAGGCAATCAGCTCTTCAGGGGTTAACGATTCATACTTGTGATAGCCCCATACCCCGGTTCTGACCAACTGGTGCAATTTTTCTGCAAAGGCTTCGGCAAGCCTGTCGGAGAGTGCTTCCAGCATGATGGCTTTGTAATCGTTGTTCTCCTTTTTATATTGCGCAACCAGTTCAGAAACTCCAATTCCGGCTGTAACGGCAAATGCCCCACAATAATCAGGAATTCCAGTCTCTTTCGGTGCAATAAAATCACTCAGGCAAAGTTGATTCGTTGCACCCGGTTTTTTCTCCTGCTGGCGCAATTGATGGAACTTCCCAATGAGTTCAGACCTTGTTTCATCTGCATATAACTCGATATCATCCATCACACTGTTGGCAGGCCAAATGCCTGCTACCCCGTTGGCCCGGATCATTTTCTTTGCGATGATCTCATCCAGAAACTCATTGGCCTCTTTGAAGAGCTGCCGGGCGGCTTCCCCTTTGTCGGGATCGCTCAGAATGGCCGGATATTTCCCTTTGAACTCCCATACCAGGAAGAAGAAGGTCCAGTCGATGTATTTTCTGAGCTCTTCCAATGGATAGTCGTTGAAATAGGTTGTACCGGTTCTGTTGGGCACGGAGACAGGATATTTTACAAAGTCGGGATGAAATTTTCTCTCCCGTGCTTCCTGGAGGGTCCAGTATTCTTTTGGTTTTTTGGCGTTTTGAACCTGCCTCAACCCGGCATATTCATCCAAAGTTGACTTTAGAAATTCGGGTGATCCGGAGAGCAATTCGGCTACCACCTGAACAGACCGCGAGGCATCCTTGACATAAAGGGTGGTATTGCTGTATTCAGGGGCAATTTTGACAGCCGTATGGATTTTTGAAGTGGTTGCCCCGCCAATTAGCAAGGGCAGTTTTAATCCTCTCTTTTCCATCTCTTTTGCCACGTGAACCATCTCTTCGAGCGATGGCGTGATCAACCCGCTTAATCCGATGATATCGACTTTTTCATTTTTGGCTGTATCCAGGATCGTTTCACATGGCACCATTACCCCCAGGTCGATGACCTCGTAATTGTTGCAGGCAAGTACTACGCCGACGATATTTTTACCGATGTCGTGCACATCGCCTTTTACAGTGGCCAGCAGAATCTTCTTTTGAACGACCACTTTGTTTGGCAGCAATTTCTTCTCTTCCTCGATATAAGGCTGGAGCCATGCCACGGCCTTTTTCATGACACGGGCGGACTTAATTACCTGTGGAAGGAACATTTTACCCGATCCAAAAAGGTCGCCAACTTTGTTCATCCCATCCATGAGGGGCCCTTCGATGATATTCAGCGGCGAATCGAATTGTGGGAGCAGTGCGGCCACATCGCTTTCGATGAAGTCGGTGATGCCCTTCACCATCGCGTGCTCAATCCTCTCGGCCAGAGGGAGCTCCCTCCAGGCTTCTACCTTTTCCTGTTTTTCATCAACGGCTTTGATTTTCTCGGAAAATTCGAGTAGTCGTTCTGTCGCGTCGGGTCGTCTGTTTTGCACGAGATCTTCAACAAGTTCAAGTAAATCAGCCGGAATTTCGTCGTAGATCTGCAACATTCCGGGATTAACGATTCCCATGTCCAGTCCTGCTTTGATGGCATGAAACAGAAAGACCGAATGGATGGCTTCCCGTAAGATGTTGTTTCCCCGGAAGGAGAAGGA
>JBBIUJ010000132.1:0-10908 GCA_037440345.1 Prolixibacter sp. | reverse complement strand
GCTTCCGCTTCCGTAAGAGTGAAGACCAGTCAGGTAGTAGTTTACTCCCAGGTAGGTCATCAGCACGCTGAAGAATCCGGCTACAGAGGCAAGGTTGAGTGCAAACCAACCACGGTATCCCGGCATCAGCCGCATGTGGACGATAAAAGCATATACCAGAATGGTGACCAGTGCCCAGGTCTCTTTCGGGTCCCATCCCCAGTAACGGCCCCACGATTCATTCGCCCAGATACCGCCGAGGAATGTTCCGATGGTGAGCAGGTACAAACCCAATGTCATGGCTGCTTCGTTGATCCAGCTCATTTGACGGATGTTGCGTTGTACCCGTACTTTGTTGTCAGGTTTTACCATACCGGCAAGCAGCAGGTTCAGCAATCCGATGATGGAACCGACACCCAGAAAACCATAGCTCCCGGTGATTACTGCAACGTGAATGGCGAGCCAGTAAGATTTGAGTACAGGCACCAGGTTGGTGATCTCCGGATTCAGCCAACTCATCTGGGCTACAAAAAGGGTCAATCCGGAAAGCAAGGCGGCAGCGCCCATTACCATAGGGTTTTTTCTTGCAAATATCAGCCCCGCCAGCATCCCGGCCCAGGCGATGTAGATCATCGATTCGTAGCCGTCGCTCCAGGGCATGTGGTTGGCAATGTATCCGCGTATGGCAAGTCCAAGGGTATGAAGAATGAACCCGGCCAGAAAAATCCAACCCGTGTAGACCACCACTTTGGGATTCATTTTCCCCGTCGTGAGCATAGCCCTGAAATAGAATATCATCAACGCCAATCCTGCCAACAGGTAAAGAAAGGAGAGGTCCTTGAAAATGTTTACCCTGTTGTAGAGTATTTCCAATTTTTGCTTTGCGGCCGCAGGTATCAGATTGGCCCCTAGCTTGTGCTGAAACTGGTCAATAAGCGAGAGGTCTGATTTCTGACGGGCGATGTCGTTGTTTTGAACGGCATTCAGGTAGTCACTGAAAACTTTCATCATCATTGCTCCTGAGGTTGTAGAAGGGGCAGTTGTAAGATCTTCCCAGGTGGTGTTCTTGGGATCAGAAGAGGGAAACAACCGAAGTAACTCACCTTTGAAAACAAGGTAAGAGACATTCAGCCTATCGTCTACCTTGATGATGGCATTGTCGAATGTTCCGCGCTGGGAAGGCTGTTTTGCATAGGCAGCACTCACCTCTTTCATCATTTTATAATTACCCTTGGCATCAAAGAAATCGGCAAATGAGGCCTTTCCGGAAGATATTCCAAGTAACTGTTCAATTTTGCTCTCAGATATGGTAATCATCTTAACCTTTTGCCAATCCTCGGGATAGGTGATCATGCTAAGCACGGCCTGCTCGGGCGATAATCCGTTCAGGCTCTCCTGCCGCGAAATCTTCATCACCACTTCGTAGGCCAGGGTGCTGAAGGGTTTAACCCTGCCATCATGTCCCTGAACCATCACACCGGAAAACTCGTTGGCTGCCTCTTTGGAGACTTCGGCGCCGTTAACTTGCCCGGCTAACAGGAAGAGAGGAAGCAGAAACATGGCCGAAACCGGTTTTGCTGCTTTCTGCATCAAACCATAGAAATGGCTATTCTTGTTGAATATCGAGAGCAGGATGGCCCCAAACAAAAGCGCATAACCGATATAAGTCAGGATTGTTCCGGGCATATCCTTATTTACTGAAAGTATGGTCCCCTTCTCGTCCTGATCAAATGAGGACTGATAGAACCTGTAACCATTGTATTTCAATACATTGTTCATGTAGATTGAGAAATCCATGTTGACCCCCTTTACTTTATCGATCAGGGTTACCTCGCTCCTGTACGATGAAGGGCTCATGGATCCGGGGTACCTGGTCAATATAAAATCTTTTAGATGGATGGCAAATGGAAGCGTTTCCGTTTTTGGGCCAATCCAAATTTCATAATCCGCACCATCAAACTGTCCCTTGATGGAAGCTGCACGGCCTTCATCACTGATCAATACCGATGCAAACTCATCTTTAGAACCATCTGACAGTTTAATTTTGGCGCCTTTCCCCTGACTTGCCATGCCTGCCATACCTGACATTGGCCCTCCGGCCTGTCCGCCAGACTGTACATTATGAAGAAATTCAACGGAGGTAACATCCAGCTTTTTCCCGTCTATATCAAAAGTCGCATGGACGGCATCTTTCGAGAAAGGGGTTAACAATACTTTTTGCTCGGCTTCAAAATGCTGATCCCCTTTCGAAAGCAGCATGTGGAAATATTGATCCGAAGTGATCAATTCGGAGGAGGACTCACCCTCCCTGATATGAATGACACCCTCCTCCCCGATGTATCTGGTGACACCGGCCCCAATTATCATGAGAATAAATGCGAGGTGGAAAAGTCCGACTGTCATTTTTTCCTTCCGATACATCTTCTTGCGGAAATAAATGACCGCCATGGACACAGAGAGGAACACCAACAACAATTCGAACCACCAGGAGCCATAAACCAGGGCTTTGGCTGCTTCAGCCCCATAGGCGCTTTCCACGAAGGTGGCAATTCCCAAAATCATTGCAAACAACAGCAACCCGAATCCTGCTGTGGTAATGGAAAATATCATTTTTTTCAGTTGATCGATCATAACATATATTTAATGAGTAAATATGCTAGCAAAAATAAGAAAAAACCAATGGTAAAATAAAAAAAGGAGTCCCGGAAGACTCCCTTTTTGTAATTATTACAATAAAGAGTTGTTTGAAGTAAATGAACAGCCTCTTTTAATCAAGCATTTTTCTTAACATTTGCCTGGGCAGCAGCCAGACGGGCGATCGGAACACGGAAAGGAGAACAGCTAACATAGTCTAAACCAACCTTGTCGCAGAACTCTACAGAACTTGGCTCGCCGCCATGCTCACCGCAAATACCGATCTTCAGTCCCGGTTTTGTTGAACGGCCTTTGTTGACACCCATCTCAACCAGCAAACCAACGCCATGCTGATCCAGAATTTGGAACGGATCATTTTTCAGGATACCCCTGTCCAGGTAATCAGGAAGGAACTTACCGGCATCGTCACGGGAGAATCCCATGGTCATTTGGGTAAGGTCGTTGGTCCCGAAAGAGAAGAAGTCGGCCTCTTTGGCGATGTTCTCAGCCGTCAGGGCAGCTCTTGGAACTTCAATCATCGTTCCAACCAGGTAATCAATTTTGGCGTTTCTCTCAGCAAATACCTTTTGGATGGTAGCGTGGATCACGTCAGTCTGGTTTTTCAACTCAGCGACAGTTCCAACCAGCGGTACCATAATTTCAGGACGTGCATCGATACCTTTGGCTTTCAGATTCAGGGCAGCTTCGATGATGGCGCGTGCCTGCATCTCGGTGATTTCCGGATAGGTAATACCCAAACGGCAGCCGCGGTGACCCAACATTGGGTTGAACTCCGCGAGATCGTGGACTTTTTGTGAGATTTGATCGGCTGTTAGACCCATCTCATCGGCCAGCTCCTTCTGCATGGCCAATTCGTGCGGTACAAACTCGTGAAGTGGCGGATCGAGCAAACGGACTGTCACACCATATCCGGCCATTGCCTCGAAGATGCCCTCGAAGTCAGCGCGCTGGTAAGGCAGTAATTTTGCCAAAGCCTCTTTTCTTCCTTCAATGCTGGAAGAGAGGATCATTTCGCGCATGGCCTTGATGCGGGCGCCTTCGAAAAACATGTGCTCGGTGCGACAAAGACCAATACCCTTGGCCCCGAACTGACGGGCTATTTGGGCATCATGTGGCGTATCCGCGTTGGTACGGACAGACATGCGGGTATATTTGTCTGCAAGCTCCATCACTTTGGCGAAATCATCGCTGATGGTGGCCTCCTGGGTTTTGACCTTTCCGTCAAAAACCTCACCGGTAGAACCATTCAGTGAAATCCAGTCCCCTTCCTTGTACACTTTACCTGCAGCCTCCATGGTACGGGTCTTGTAGTTGATCCGCAATGCACCGGCACCTGAAACGCAGCATTTACCCATTCCGCGTGCAACAACAGCAGCATGGGAGGTCATCCCTCCGCGGGCGGTCAGGATTCCACGGGCGATGTTCATTCCTTCCAAATCTTCAGGAGATGTTTCAATCCTTACCAGGATGGAGTGGTCATAATTTTTTGCTTCGTCGGCAAAGAAGACGATTTGGCCGGTAGCAGCCCCAGGTGAGGCAGGCAGACCTTTCCCAATGAGTTTGGCTGTTCTTAGTGCGTCCACATCAAATACAGGGTGCAATAGCTCATCCAGTTTGTTAGGCTCAACACGCAACATTGCAGTTTTTTCGTCGATTTTACCTTCGCTCAACAGATCGACGGCAATTTTCAACATCGCGGCGCCGGTACGTTTGCCGTTACGCGTTTGCAGCAACCAAAGTTTTCCATCCTGAATGGTAAACTCGATGTCCTGCATATCCTTGTAGTGATTTTCCAGTTTCTCCTGAATCTCTGCAAGCTGAGCGTATGCTTTTGGCATAGTCTCCTCGAGAGAGGGGTATTTGGAAGCGCGTTCCTCTTCGGTAACATTTTGCAGTTCAGCCCAACGCATTGAACCAATTTTGGTAATCTGCTGAGGGGTGCGGATACCGGCAACAACATCCTCGCCTTGCGCGTTGACGAGGTACTCGCCAATAAACATATTTTCGCCGGTCGATGCGTCACGAGTAAAACCAACACCGGTGGCAGAGTTACCACCCATGTTTCCGAAAACCATGGCTTGAACGTTCACAGCGGTTCCCCACTCAACAGGGATATTGTTCAGCTTCCTGTAATAGATGGCGCGGTCGTTCATCCAGCTTTCGAAAACGGCTGCCACGGCACCCCAAAGTTGTTCCCATGGGTCGACCGGAAAATCCTTGCCTGTCACTTTCAAAACAGCAGCTTTGAAGCGCAACACCAATGATTTCAGGTTATCAACGGTGAAGTCAGTATCTTCTTTGATACCAACCTCCTCCTTCATGTGCTCGATGATCTCTTCGAAAGGATCAATGTCAGTTTTGCTGTGAGGTTTCATTCCCAAAACAACGTCGCCATACATTTGCACGAAACGACGGTAAGAGTCCCAGGCAAAACGGGGATTTCCCGATTTTAAAGCAATACCCTCAACGGCTACATCATTGAGACCAAGGTTCAGGATGGTATCCATCATACCCGGCATGGATGCCCTGGCGCCTGAACGTACAGAGACCAAGCATGGATTCTCTTTGGATCCGAATTTGGTACCGGTAATATTTTCGATGGTTGCCACAGCTGCCTGTACATCTTTTTCAATCAATGCAAAAGCTGCTTTCCTTCCTTTTTCAGTAAAAACTGTACATACTTCTGTGGTAATGGTGAATCCCGGGGGAACCGGTACACCAATCAGATTCATCTCTGCGAGGTTGGCGCCCTTGCCACCCAGCAAATTTTTCATCTCTGCACGGCCTTCAGCCTGGCCGTTGCCGAATGTATAAACATACTTCGTCATAAAATAAATATTTGGTTTGAGAATTTTTGCTTTAAATTGCCCGCAAAGTTAAACTTTATAACTTAACGATTTAATGATAATTACCCTATTTTTGCAAAAAAGTTATTGAATGCGGATCGTAATTCTTGGTACCGGAAATTTAGCCACCCAACTTGGAATGGCGCTTCATGCGCAACATGCTGAAATTATTCAGGTTTTTGGCCGCACCGGTACAAGCGCTTCTGATTTGGCCAATTTGCTGGGCTGCACTTCCACCACTGACAAATCGGAAATTATCACAGATGCGGACCTGTACATCCTGGCCGTATCAGAGGCCGCCATCCATGAGGTATTGTCAAATGCCCCAATCCTCGATCGGTTGATCGTGCACACCTCAGGCAGTATCTCCATCGATGTGCTGGCATCATTTTCAGATAATTACGGCGTTTTCTATCCATTGCAAACATTGTCCAAACAAAAAGCTGTCGATTTCAGCGCTGTTCCAATTTGTATTGAGGCAAACAGTATGGAGAACCTTGAAAAGCTGAGCAGATTGGCCAAAACCATCTCGGATCAGGTGTTCGAAATTAATTCAACCCAACGAAGAGAACTTCATCTGGCTGCCGTTTTTGTCTGTAACTTTGTCAACCATTTTTATTCAATTGGTGAAAAATTACTTCAGGAACAGCACCTCGACTTCAATCTGCTAAAACCGCTGATCGCCGAAACGGCGCAAAAAGCGATGTTGTTTTCCCCTTCCGAGGTTCAAACAGGTCCGGCTGTACGGGGAAATCAAGCCATCATGGAACAACATTTGACAATGCTGGAACAATATCCCGACTGGCAAAAATTATATGAGTTAATCAGCAGTGATATCACTCGGGTCCGTTAGGTGTGACAGAAAAGGATATAGAAGGCAAAAAGAGGGGGAGAAAGGGCGAGGGGGAGATGGAGGAGAAAGGATGCGAATCATTTCTGAAGCGAAAGAACAGATAAGTGAACTGAGAATGGTAGATGAAATTAATATGTAAAGTATTATAAAGCAATACATTAAAGATATATTTTTAGTTATTATGGCATTTTTCAAAGAAGAACTAAGCAAAATAAAAGGATTTGTATTCGATGTTGACGGGGTACTCTCCCACAACGTCCTGAGTCTCTCTCCGGAAGGTGATCCGATCCGTTCCTCCAACATGAAAGACGGTTACGCCATCATGTATGCCCTCCGGTCCGGCTATCCGATAGGCATCATCACCGGAGGGAAAACACAAGATATGAGGAACAGGCTCGACCGGCTTGGCATTACCAATGTTTACATGGGCACTCTCGACAAGGTGCCGTGTCTGATGGACTTCCTTCGTAAAAACAACCTCACGGCAGATGAGATTCTCTACATGGGTGACGATATCCCCGATTACAATGTGATGACCAAAGTAGGACTAGCGGTATGCCCAAACGATGCTGCATCCGAAATCAAAGAGATCTCGGCCTATATTTCAGATAAAAACGGAGGCGAAGGATGTGTCAGGGATGTGATCGAGCAGGTTCTGCGCTCCCAGGGAAAATGGAGCCACCCGGAGGAGATCAATTGGAGCAGCTTTTGATGACGACAAGGATGACTTGGACGAAGGGGACGACAGAGGGACAGAGGGACGGAACGACGGAAGGCCCAGGAGATGGCTTCATTCATTGCCGTCTGCTTTAGCTGACGGTTATAGGATTTGAAAACTCCCCGGCTTTAGCCAAACCTGCAAAATTAGTCTAATGCCCTTCATGTATTGAACTCATGGTCCGTCAGCTAAAGCAGATGGCAATGAATGAAAAACGGAAATATTGAAGATGTGATCTTACCCCGAAGGGGTTAAATGTTAATAGCCCCGGGTGTAGCGAAGCGGAACCCGGGGGAAGGAAATGCTACTCGAAAACCGTCCGCGATAACATAGTCAGAAGAGCAAACATGCTGATTTCGGACGGATGAAACAAATGATGAAAATAGAAACAATATAAAAATATCATAGTGGGAAGAAAAAATAAGAGTTTGCCTCTTTTACAGTATGTCGAAATTCTAGATGCCGGTGCGGAAGGTAAAGCGGTTGCCCGGGTGGAAGGGATGGTAGTGTTTACCTCCAACGTGATACCGGGCGATGTCGTAGATATCCAGATCACAAAAAAAAGGGAGAAATATATGGAGGGGAAGGTGGTGGCCATTCAAAAGTCCTCGCCTGACCGAATTGAGGCGTTTTGCGAACATTTTGACCTTTGCGGGGGCTGCAAATGGCAATACCTTCCCTACGAAAAACAGCTTTTCTACAAGCAAAAGCAGGTTGTTGACCAACTTACCAGAATTGGAAAAGTGAATATTCCCACACTGCATCCAATCACCGGTTCACAGAATACCACCTTTTACCGCAACAAACTGGAGTTTACCTTCTCCAACAGGCGATGGCTCTCTGAAGAGGAAATTCGTTCCGGCAACGAAATCACTGACCAGGATGTTCTCGGATTTCACATCCCGGGTATGTTCGACAAGGTGATGGATATCAAAAAATGCTGGCTTCAGCCCTCCCCTTCCAACGAAATCCGTAACGCGGTACGGGGTTATGCACTCGAACACAAGCTTCCCTTTTTTGATTTGAGAAACAGAAGCGGACTGCTCCGTACCATTACCGTCCGAACCACTGAAAAAGGAGAGGTGATGGTGATTGTCGTTTTCTATTATTACGACCAGACCGAATGTGAGGGATTACTAAATTTCATTGCGGACAGCTTCCCGCAAGTCTCCTCTTTGCTCTATGTCATCAATGAAAAGGGCAATGATACCATCACCGATCAGGAGGTCATCGTGTTCAAAGGGAAAGACCATTTGGTTGAAGAGATGGAGGGACTAAAATTCATTGTGGGTTCAAAATCCTTTTACCAGACAAATTCCGCACAAGCCTACGAACTGTACAAAATTACCCGGCAGATGGCCGGACTGACTGGCACTGAAATTGTTTACGACCTCTATACCGGAACCGGCACCATTGCCAATTTCGTAGCCGGAAGTGCAAAAAAAGTGGTTGGAATCGAGTATGTGCCCGAAGCGATCGCGGATGCGAAAATCAATTCTGAAAACAACGGAATTCACAACACCCTCTTTTTCGCCGGTGACATGAAGGATATCCTTACAGAATCATTTGTGATGGAAAACGGTCGGCCGGATGTGATCATTACCGATCCTCCAAGGGCAGGAATGGATGAAAAGGTGGTGCAGGCAATATTGGCAGCATCTCCTGACCGGATCGTTTACGTCAGTTGCAATCCGGCCACTCAGGCACGCGATCTCCAGTTGATGCAGCAACAATATGCGGTTAAGGAGGTTCATCCGGTCGATATGTTCCCGCATACGCACCATGTGGAGAATGTGGTGCTGCTCGAACGAATCTGCCATGCAGAGTAATTAATGTGAAAATTGGAAAATGTGGAAAATGTGAAAATTAGCTCAGCATTTGAACATTGCGAACATTTTCACATTTTCCACATTTTCCAATTTTCACATTCTAAAACAATCCTTCAATCGACAGATACTTTTCCCCACTATCGTAAACAAAGGTAAGAATGGTCGATCCTTTAGGAATTTCGGGTAGTTTCTTGGCTACGGCTGCCAGCGAGGCTCCGGAGGAGATGCCAATAAAGAGACCCTCTTCCCTGGCAGCCCTTTTGGTGAAATTGAAAGCTTCATCCTTTTCAATTTGGATTGATCCATCTAGGTATTCCACTTTTAAGTTCTGGGGGATAAATCCTGCTCCAATACCCTGGATTGGGTGAGGACCGGGCGCTCCACCACTGATAACAGGTGAGGCCAGTGGTTCGACGGCAAACACTTTCACTTTGGGAAACTTCTTCTTCAAAACTTTGGCCACACCCGAAATATGGCCTCCTGTGCCAACACCGGTAATGAGGTAGTCTATTCCATTGGGGAAATCAGCCACAATTTCAGCGGCAGTATATTTTTCGTGCGCTGCAATATTGTCCGGGTTATCAAATTGCATCGGGATCCAGGAGTTTTTGATCTGGGCTGAAAGTTCATTTGCCTTTGCAATCGCCCCCTTCATCCCAAACTCCCTGGGGGTAAGCTCCAACTCGGCGCCATAGGCAGTCAGGATACTTCTGCGCTCAACCGACATCGAATCGGGCATGGTCAGAATCAGTCGATAACCTTTCACCGCGGCAACCAGCGCCAGGCCAATACCTGTATTTCCCGAGGTAGGTTCAATGATTACCGTTCCTTTTTTGAGAATTCCTTTTTTCTCAGCCTCTTCGACCATAGTCAAAGCAATACGGTCCTTAATGCTGCCGCCAGGGTTCGCTTTTTCCAATTTCGCATACACCTGATAATCGGCCGGGAAAAGCCTGTTGATGCGTACATGCGGTGTATTCCCAATGGTTTGTAAAATATTTTCAGTCTTCATAATCTTATTAATTGATTACTAATTTTCTACAGCAAATATCATTCAACTTATTGGTAGATAAAATACCCGATTTAGGGTATATTTTATAGTGTGTTTTATTCCTCCCGTACAGTAACTATTATTGACTCACCTTCGGTTGTTGACAAAACCAGCTTCTCCTTCCGATGGTAGTAAAGAGCTAATCCGGTGATGGCCAATGCCAGAAAGATCACAGCCAACAGGGAGCCTTCGAAACCAAATTCACCGCCATTCCAGATCGTATCAGCGGTGCGTGATTGTGTAATCAATGAATATTCAGCATTGCCGCTTACACTGAAGCCGAATATGGTACCCTGAAAAAAGTTCCAGCTAAAATGCAGGGCGATGGGCATCCACAGGGATTTGGTGAAAATATAGGGCAATCCCAGTAATAAGCCCGCCATCACGATGGAGAGAAAACTATAAGAGGTAAAATGTGCGTTGCCCATATGTACCGCAGAGAAAAACAGGGATGAGATAAGCAACGCGATCCATCTGTTCATGGAGGACATTAAATTATTGAGAATATACCCCCTGAAAAACAGCTCTTCAGCGAAGGCGACCTCAACAAACAGCACGAGCGAAAGGAGGATATTGGAGGCGTCAGGGTTGGTGCCGACCCATGTTATTTGATGAAAAGCCAATAACAATAAGAATCCTGCTGCAATCATCACCATACCCAACAAGGATCCAACCAAACCCTCATGGCTGAAATTCCTGAGCTGAAAACCCATACTTTTAAAAGAACACCTGTCGACCCACTTACGGAATATTGCTACAACTGCAATGATTCCGCCGAGCATAAACAATTCGATAACAACTGCTTGAAAAGTATTTGGATGAAATTGCTTTTCCGACATACTTATTCCAAGCGTTGCCATGGCAAGAATCTGCGAAAGGCCAACAAAAAAACCAAATGGGATTATGATGAGAAGAACTCTGGCCCAACCAAGGGAGGGCTTGCTAATTTTGCTCATGAAATTGCATTTATGTTACAG
>JBBIUJ010000131.1:0-11006 GCA_037440345.1 Prolixibacter sp. | reverse complement strand
TCTATTTCTTGTTAAGGTGTGATTCTGTGTCTGCCTATAAATCGAGCCTATAATTTTTTTACAGGATTACTCTTCCCACCAATCAGGCGGTTTCAACGGCGGAGGATCAGGCGCTTGCGGTGTCTTTGGAATTGCATAAATTTTGCCCATATAAGGGATGTCAGGATATCTGAAAATCTCCCGTTCAATATATTTTCCGGGAGGCGGGTTCAAATAAAAATAGTATCGGTACTGTCTGAAAGAATTGAGGTCGAAAAATCCATACACTTTTTCAGAAGGAGTGGTTGAACAATGAATATTGCCTTGAATCTGCGTCTGAATCGGATCGAACAGGCTACCAGAAGCTCCAAACTGGTTGTTCAGTTTTTGATGAAAATCATAAGATTCTTTAGAGGTCCCATACAGATCAATCATGACGATATGCCCGCATGAGGTCAGTGAATCAGAAAAGAGATAAGTAAAAGGAATATATGACAAGGTTAGCAGATTGTATTTTTCGATCACCGATGACTGGTTAAAATCCGCAGGCCCTGCGATTTTGAAATGCTGGTTGTCTGTAAAGGAGTACCAACCGTAGGCAGAGGGATACAACGATTTTCCTGACGGGTTCGGATCCCAACTCCATTCGACAAGATTTCTGACTTTTAAGCGATAATGTGACAAGGCTGTGGTCATTGGCATGTCGGCATACAATTCCCTCCCCGGATAATCAAAGGTCTGGAGGTCATTCATCGGTGTGTTGACATAAACAGTTTTGACCAAATACTCGGTATAGAATTTTTTCAGTTCCGGAATCGGAGGCATGGTAACGGCTAACGATTCATACGTCTCATTTTGGATGGTAATTCTAAGATAATAGGTCTTCCCGACTATTGGTAAAGAATTCATCACATAGTACCCGGAACTGGTTTCGTACGTTTTGATGCTGTTTTTCGTCCCCAGTTCCATCAAACTAACAACAGCTCCTGATACCTCCAGCGGTGCCAATTTGTCGTAAAAGCTTCTGGTTCTGCTAAGATGAATGGTATTTCTAGAAACATCGTTGGTAATTTGTGCATCAACTACAAGATATCCACTCAATGTATCCATTTTGGGATAATAGTACTCCTCACATGAAACCGCCATGATAACCAAAAACAAAATATAAATCAGCTCTTTACGCATCAGAATTTAAAATTATAGGTGATCGAGGGAATGGGAATACCAATAACTGACATGCGGAAGATATCGTAACGGCTATCTTCAGCCCCACCCACCTGTTGCGGGCTCTTCTTATAAAAAACAGAATAGGTATTTTTACGTCCGTAAAGATTATAAACAGAGATGGTCCAGCTACCCTTCCACATGCGCCTTTTACGAAGATTCTGGTCTAAAGTAAGACTCACATCCATCCGATGATAAGGGGGCATGCGGTATTTGTTTCTCTCAGAGAATATCACCACCTGATTGCCTGCAAACATATATTTTTGCTCAGGAAGCGTGATTGGCCTTCCTGAGGAGAGCACAAAATTTCCTGAGAAACGCCACCTCCGGCTTATTTTGTAATTCATGACTGCCGAGAGATCATGCGGCTTATCATATATAGACGGGTAGTATGACCCATTATTGATGATCTCTTCTGGAAATTGGCTGTCCCCCTTACGGAAAGTCCGGGAGTAGGTATAACTTAGCCATCCGTTCATTCGTCCGGTACTCTTTTTCACCATAAATTCAAGTCCATAAGAATAGCCTTTGGATACCATCAAATCTGTTTCAATATGTGGATTCATGATGAGCTCGGCCCCATTCTTGTATTCTATTAAATTTTGAAGCTTCTTATAGTAAATTTCAACTGATGTTTCAATTTTCGAATTGGTACTGTTTTTGAAATATCCAAAAGCGATCTGGTCATTGATGACGGGAGGAATGTAAACATCTGCAGATTTCCAGTAATCAGCAGGGGAAATGACAGCATTATTGGATATTTGGTTATAAAACTGATGAATCCGTTGGTAACTAAACCTGAAAGAGGTACCTTCCTGAAGCAAATACTTCATTGAAATTCTGGGCTCTAATCCGCCATATGATTTGATAACATCTCCTGATTTAAAAACTGTAGAATCAATAATGGTACGAGCACTTTTAGAAACTCCCGGAGCATAGGAATAGACCAATCCCGGACCATAATTGTTGAATATAGTATAACGTAAACCTACATTGAAAGCGAGCTTGTCTGTCAGATCAAAATCATCATCGGCGAATAATGACATTTCTGCAGATCTCTCTTTACGCAATGCTGAAGCAACAACATTGGAAGTTTCCTGCGCAGGCACCATTTCCCCCGGATTAATCAGATATCTTACTGCCTGAAATCCAGTACCGATGCGGTGTTTCTCATTGGGGTAAAACGAAAGGGCATACTTGATACTGCCATACTGAATATTCGATTTCAGAATATAATCATCCTGAGGCACTGTTGGATCTTTCTGATTGACAGATATATCGTACTTAGAATAGGCTAACGATAAATTGGAGATCATCTTTTCCGAGAAATTCATTTTCCAAGTGAGTGAACCTAAAGAATTGCCATAATTGTATAGCGTACTAGTGTTGAGATTAAATGCATCTGAACTCATATAGCCCATTAACCTAAGATGATTCTTTGGACCAAGCTCAAAATCAAATGCCCCGTTTAAATCATAAAACTTTGCAATACTGTATTTGAACGTAGGATTTGTTGTCCGTTGAAGCAGGTAGTCAGAATAGGTGGTTCTTCCACCCAACATGAAGCTGTTCTTTTTCTTTTTTGACAAAGGCCCTTCGATAGTCAATCGACTATTAATCAGTCCAATACCTCCATTGAGAGTGATTTTCTTTAGATCTCCCAGCTTGAGTTGCACATCCATTACGGAAGAGATACGTTCGCCATAGGAGGCGGGAATTCCACCCTTGTAGAGGGTAACATCCTCAACTGCATCCGGGTTAATCATGGAAAAAAACCCGAAAAGATGGGTGGTATTAAAAACCGGAGCCCCATTGACAAGAATGAGATTTTGATCTGTATTTCCCCCACGGACATTGAATCCGGACGACATTTCGCCAACGCTTTGCACACCCGGCATCATAACCATACTCTTAATCAAATCAGCTTCACCCATCAATACCGGTAGCTCTTTCACCGTGATGGAACTCATCTTAATCATACTCATCTGGGCTTTGGAGGCCTTCGAGTTTTCGCCGATTACAGTCAATTCCGCAATCGAAAAGGATTTCTCGAAGAGATCAAAATCTACCTTCCCATCCTGAATCAGATTGATACTGAAATATTGATTCTCGAAGCTCATAAAAGATACCTGGAGGTGTACCTGCCCGGCCGGGAGATCAATCGAATATCTTCCTCTGGCATCGGTTGCCACTCCAACTTTGGTTTCAGGGTTGTAGACCACGGCACCCATCAGCGGATCACCTGTTTTCCCTTCGAAAACCCTTCCATGGATTTTGGCGCGTTTATACCTCCCCTGATTAATTGGATCGCCAACCACAAGCATTTTTGAATCTTCCTTACTGGTAACCAAACTCTTATCGGCACTTGCCGGAAAAATAAACACCGAATTATCCTGAAAAAACCGGCTATTTAAATCTTTGCCCTCAACTAAACGGTTAACTACCTGTATAAGAGGCTGATTATCGAAGGATCCTGTAAATTCTCTGGAATCAATCCATTCACTTTTATAAAAAAAACGGATACCATATTGTTTTTCAAGTGATGAGAAAACTTCCTGAAGGGGAGTCTTCGAGAAACTACAAGAAATTCTAACTTCTTTAATTTCCTGAGACCAACATGGTTGTGATAAAGGAACCATTGCAACAAACAGAATAGCAGCCGTAAGTAGTCGGATATATATTTTTGTCTTCACAATGGAGGCAGTGATTTATGATCAAATTAGTATAGTTTTCGTATTCATTACAGTCATAATCACTGCAAAATACAGGGATTTCAAATGTATCGAAATGAAATGTACTTACAATGGAAATTTTCAAAAAAATCTACTAAAATGTTTAAAAAATAGTATTTTACGCCCGACAAACCCTAATCTAAACCTTTTTCAAGATCAGCGACAAAAAAAGGAGTTTCCCTTTCGGAAAACTCCCATTCTAATCAAAATAAAATTTTAAGGTTTTGTAGTAATTACTGCCTTCAAATAGCCTGCAGGAACACCATTTCCAGGCGTCAAAATTGTTTTTCCGCTTTGGTAAAGATTATATTTTATTGTCCAAACTGGATAAGCTCCGGAATTGTCAATAGTCCCAGTACCATCGATAGAATATTCCGGTTGAGGAGCTCCATTCCAGGTAGTTTTGCAATATTTCTGCAACGGAATTGTAATTGTTGTAGCAGTGGTCGTGTATGTCAAAGTACCTCCTGAAGTAATGATTTCACCCCAGTAATCCAACATCCATCCAAAAGTCAATCCTCTCATCGTATTGCTTCCACAATCGGCTTTCGTAGTTATTTGACTTGGATACACATCATCAATACCATTCCATTTAATAGAAACTGGTGCCATAAAGGATACATCTTTTGTAATCGTATATACCGAACCTGCTTTTTTTACAGTGGCAAGGTAGGTACGATAAAGGCTACAAGGATGAGCATTGGTCATCACATTGGGATATTCCAATGTTTGGTCAATAATACCCAACTGAGCAAACTTGAGGGATAAACTTAGGTTGATGGCTTTATTAAAATCACCTGCATTTATGGTCGAAAAGATATCAACACCTAAAACATAATCCCCATTTGGTAATGTTTCAAAATCAGAATATGATTCATTGGCGGCTGCATCATCAACCGCAGTAACGATTGACAAATCACTCTTCTTCAAGATCAGAAGTCTCAAATCAACTGTTTTATCCGCTGTCAAATCAAGTCCAATGGCTGATTTTACATCAGTAGTACATGTCAAATCAACTGAAATGGCAGGATTTGTGCCATTAACTGCAGTAAATTCAACCACTTCTGATTTTGTTCTTACCTTATTAGCATCGACAATGTCGACGTACCAAAAATAGGTAGTACCATCCACGACAGGAACGGTAACTGTATTGGTAGTAAGCCCGCCTTTGAACAATGGAATAGAGGCGGAACTTGTCCCAAAATAAACATTCCAACTAACAGGATGACCTTCCGGATTAGAAGAGGCCCAATTCAGAGTAACTGTAGATCCTGTAAACATGATCGTTCCATCAGCTTTTATCGCAGGAGTCGTAGTTAAAACCGGCTGAGTAAAGGCCGTATGGGTAACTGCTAGACCTGCTGAATTATCCTTTGTACAACTCTTCAGCGCAAGAACCATCACAATAACCGGCAATACCGTCCAGATTATATTTCTTTTTTTCATATTAATTTGTATTAAAATTTGATTGGTCATGGTCTAACTATTAAAATATTAAACTCTAATAGTCAGACCTTATTCCAAAATACAATAAATTACAATCTCGTTAAAACTTCGTAAGCAATACGTGGCGCTGAAGAATTATAGTAATAGTTCAACACGAAAGTCTTGGTTACAGGATTATAATAATTCACATCATTAGAGGTAGGAATTGGAACCTGAGTTGCTGCACCAGTAAAAGTGTTATACATTCCTACGCCGGAAGAAACAGCTTCACCCGTTGAAGGATCAATCGTCACAACGTTAACTTTGTAACAAGTGACTCCTTGAACAGTAATCGGATTGGTTGTAATCTCGATCTTCACATCGTAAGGATAATCACCCATTTGATTCTTGATAATCGTTTTGCAGTCCACTGTTGCACAAGTTACAGTTTTGTCGACTGTAAAAATACCTAACGAAGGGTGTTTACGATATCCTAACACGCGATAGTCAGCAGCATAAGGATTAGAAATAGGAAGAGAAACCAGGTAAGATTTCATGTTTGCTGCTACCGGGATATCTGTTCCCGAAGCAGTTTTGGCTGAAACAATAGAAATTGCAGCCATATAGCTATCACATGCATTCAATGTTTCTGCTCCCCATACCTTGGCATTGACATAGCCATTTCTAGTTCCAGCTTTGATGACCAGGGTTGGAGAAACAAGGGCTACAGTAGGCATTGATTTGTAAACCTTTGTTACTCCTGGCATTTTGTTGTAATTCGAAACTGCAGTTGGGTCAACAGCAAGCGTCACGGTGATATCCTCCGTCGGAAGAGCATCAGTTGCAATATTTACAAGGAATTTATAGGTTACCTCACCAGCAACCGGCTTCAGGGCCATCTGCTGAAGTGTGGCAACAGCGACGGTGGCATATGCTTTGCCTGCCAGATCGTTCTTCCAGTATTCTCCAATGCTGTCTTTTAGGCAAGAATTCAAAAGGAAGATGCCTGCAAGAAAGGAGAGGGTCAATGATATTTTATTTTTCATACTTAAAGTTTTTAAAATTGATACTTACGATCATTAACGGTTCTGCCAGAAAATCTTAGAAGTAAATGCATTGATGGCACCAACTGCTACAAGATTGTCGTTGTTAACAGAAATCTCACGTTGCGGATAGAGTAACCTGACCGGTGGAGTTGCATTCAACTTGTTCGGGTCACTAGAGAAGGTGATAAACGTAGGAATACCAGATCTGCGATAGTCAGTCCAGATTTCAATCGGAGCTATACCATTCAGTGAAACATACTTTTGAGTAAGAATCAAATTGATTTTGTTGGGAGCCAGATCGTAATTTACAGAACCCTTATCAATTACCAGGAATGAACCGGCGGCAGCAGAAACTCCCATATATGCACAGGATTGAGTCATAGCTGCATTGTACAGCGCCTTTCCTGAACCAGTTATGAAGCCCCTTTCAACGGCTTCGGCCTGTATAAACAAACTCTCAAAATCTGTTAAAAGAGGTGCACTTTTGTCAAAGGTTCCAACCATGTAACTTTGATCATCCTTCTTATAACCAAGGTAGGATGTCTTGTTGGGGGCCAATGCCTGTGCAAGATCCTGACCCAAGATATTACCATCAAAGATTGTGGGATCAGCTAGTGTACCATTGAAAAAATGGCTCAAACGCGGGTCGCCGTTATCCTTCATGAATTTAATAACATCCTTCCCTCCCATGTGATAGGTAACACCGTCTGATTGCTGGGTTCCGTCAGCCTTGTAATACCTTTCATAGAAAGGATTCATCATACCTACAGAGTTCGCAAAACCCGGATTAACCAATCCACTCTCGCCTGCACCAAGGAATCCAACTGAAACGGTAGTAGCAATGGCCGATTTGATATAGGTATCACGACCGGTCATCCCAGATTGATGAACCAATATTCTCAATTTGAGTGTATTGGCAAATTTTGCCCATTTGGTCATATTTCCCGCATACATGATGTCGCTGTTCGATGGAATCTCAGTAGCATCGACAGGTGCTTTTTGAATAAGCGAGATCGCTGCATCCAATTTTTTCACCAAATCTTCATAGATATCCTTTTGCTTGTCATATTTGGGTTTCAGTATGCCAGCGCTGGCACCGAAAGCCTCGGTGTAAGGAACATCACCCCAGATATCCACCAGGTTTTGCATGATGTAGACCTTCATGATCATAGCGATAGCACGATAATTGCACTCTTTTGCATCAGAAGAACCATTTTCTATCTCAGTCAGGTTCTGACCAAAAGTGTACATGGAACTGAAGGTTCCCTGATAACTTGTGTTTTGCAAATTGTATTGCATGAGGGCTGTTGGCTGGGTGTAACCAGTGCTGATTGACCAAAGGCCGTGCCACAGGTACACGAATTCATAGTTACCCGGAGTATTCATATTGGCCGCAATGTTTTTCAAAGCAGCAGGCAACAACAGCTTGGCAGGAACTTTTGAAGCGCTGTTCGGATTGACTTCGTTCACAGTGAGAAAATCTGAGCAGGAACTTCCTAAAAGAACCAGAGAAACTAATAGCGTTATAAATATCTTATTCATCTTAGTATTCATTTAAATTTTAGAAAGTAAGTTTTACACTAAAACCAAATACTCTGGTTGGAGGAGTCTGGTCTTCTGTGGTGTAACCAACAGCGTTGACGGTAGCTCCACGTGTGTTGAATTCAGGATCCGTCCAAACATTTGATTTAGGACGAAGCATTATCAAGTTCCGTCCAATTACAGCTATCTGAGCTGATTGAATAGAATTGCCGCCAAATAGTTGCTTAACCGGAACATCATAAGAAAGGGCAACCTCTCTCAATTTCCAGAAAGCAGCGCTTGTAGTATAAGTTCGATTTACATTGTGATAATCCGAGTTTACCCAAAAAGCCCGGCTGGCATCTCTGATCAGGAGGTTTGTATTGGGTGTATAGACACCAGGTGAAGATTCAACAACAGAGTTTGGAATCACGAAAGGTTGACGTCCGTTTTGAGCAGAGTGCTCAGAAACTCCGGTAAAGTCAAGTGCATTACCAACTGCGTTAACAATTACGTTGCCACCTCTGTATTCTGCAGTAGCAGACAATCGGAAACCCTTGTAATTCAAATCAGAAGATATACCCAAAATATGATTCGGGTTACCATGACCAACCTGTTGAAGTGCCGGATCTTTTACCGGTTGACCTGTGATTGGATCGACAATGATCTGGCCATTGGGTGTTCTCTTCACATCCGAGACTTTGATGGCAGGGAATTGTTCGCCAACTTTTATATAAGAAGCATCATAAATACTAATCTCATCCAATCCGGGGAAGATCGAAACAACTTTAGATTCCATGTATGAATAGTTGATGGAACCGTTCCAGGATACTTTTCCAAGATTTAGGATCGGAGTGAATTTAAGGTCAGCTTCAAGACCTTTGTTATCCAGTTCACCGGCATTGATCAAAGCGCTGTAGTAACCGGTTGCTGCAGAGATTTGCGCAGGAATGGTTTGATCCAACGTTTTGGTTTGGTAAATATTGGTTTCGAGGTGAATCTTGTTTTTGAGGAAGCTCATTTCGAGACCAACCTCCATTTCATTGGTTTTCTCAGGTTTGATCAATGGATTGCTGAGCGTAGCACTGAGGGCATAACCGGCAGTACCCCCATACGGGAAACCAGCAGCAGAATAGTATTGTGGCAAAGTGCCGTACCAGTCATCCAGTGAAATTTGACCCGTTTGAGACCAGCCCCCGCGTACTTTCAGGAATGATAGAACGTTGTTGCTGATAATGGAAGGAAACATCTGAGAAAGGATAACACTGACGTCAGCTGCAGGATAGAAGAAAGAACGGTTTGCTTTAGTTAATCTTGAGTCCCAATCGTTACGACCGGAAAAGTGTAGGAAAGCGTATTCTTTGTATCCAAGAGTAAAGTCTGCAAATGCTCCGATAGAGTTGCGATTCACGGAATATTGGGCAACAGCAGGATTACCAATACGGTTACTGATATTGTACAACCCAGGAACCACCAAACCACCGTTGGCTGCATCGAAAATACCCTCATCCTTGCGGGAATAGATCGAATTACCAAGAACCGCTTTTACCGAAATATTATCAAATTTATGATCAAAAGTGGCGGTGAAGTCATTGGTGAGGATCATACTGTTGTCCATCTGATCGCTTGAATTACCAGCATAAGGAGAACTAACTCCCATGTGCCCCTGGCTCCATGGATCCGATTTGGAATAAGAGTTGTATATGGCTTCGTCCTTGTAATTGTGTCGGTTGATTCCATTATAAACCAAACCTGAACGGTTGGAGATCTCCAGCCACTTGGTTGGTTTCAATGTGAGGTTAACAGAACCCAAAACGTCGTTTCGTCGCGTGTTATTCCTGGCATGTTTGATCTGCCAGTATGGATTTGGATAATAGGCATTGAAATAGCCGTCAAGTGTGGCAAATGGATTGTTTACGATGTCCTTGTATGAAGTAAGCGGTACATGAGGAGGGGTATTCAACACGTTCCAGTATACACCACGGCCCTGGTACATGTCGCCACCTGAAACGCTGGTTCTTGTCTGGGTAAAGGAGATGGAATAATCAGCAGAGAAGATACCATACTTTCTACCTGCAGACATACGGGCGCCAGTTCTTCTGTTCGTATCATCCGGAATTGTACCTGTACTTTTAACGTCCTGGGCGGAGAGGTAAAAATGACTCTTGTCATCGCCACCTGATACAGAAATGTCGTTCTGCATGGAAACACCCGTGTTAAAGAAATTTCTCTTCTGGTCTTTAACGGCAGAGTAGGGAACCATTTGATAAGAACCATCAACCAGTTTACCACCAAGAATAACCATCTGTCCATTGAATTCAGGACCATAGGTCTGGTTTTCATATGAAGTATAAGGGTCTGTATTCCTGTCCGGACCAATCCACATGGTGTAGTTGTTATCTGAATTGCTCAGGTTTTCGCCGGAACCACTACCAAATCTGGTTTGCAGATTGGGAAGATAAGAGATTTGTTCGAAGGTAGTGATGTTACTGATTTTAACAGTAAGTTTTCCTTTGTCTCCCTTTTTTGTTGTCACAATCATTACACCGTTTGATGCATCGTTACCGTAAAGAGCGGCTGCGGAAGAGCCTTTCAATATGTTTACGTCAGCGATATCATTGGGGTTGATTGAGTTAAGGTAAGTTGCGCTAACCGGTACTCCATCCAATACAACAAGAGCCTGGTTACTGGCAAGGAAGTGACGGTTACCACGAAGAGTGATTTTAGTCTCAGGATTAACACCATTGTTAATGGTATTGATTTGCAGACCCGAAACTTTTGCAGCCATTCCATTCATCACATTGGAAGCTCCTGCATTGGTAAGTTCCTGGTTGTCGACTTTGGCCGTTGCAACCCCCATCTCTTTGGGCTTTCTCTTGATACCCATGGCAGTTACGATCACCTCATCTACACTGACGGTCTCTGATTGCATAACTACTTTGTAATTGCTTGCGGATGTCAATACCACCTCGGTAGCAGACATCCCCACAAAAGTCACGGTAAGCGCCTTTGCACCCTGCGGAACTTTTAAAGTAAACTTACCATCCATGTCGGTGATAGCCCCAAGCGTAGATCCCTT
>JBBIUJ010000130.1:0-11101 GCA_037440345.1 Prolixibacter sp. | reverse complement strand
GTAACCCACATCGGTGTGACATTGGGCGTAAGACTAGTCAGAACAATATCATTAGGGTTCGTTGATGAAGGCGCGATGGTGTATGTCAAAGCGCTTTTGTCGGCTAATGCGCCCAACTCATAAGTATTGGGTTTGCAAGCTGGAAATAGCACTGCTAACCCTAAAAGGGCAAATAGTATTTTGAATTTATTTTTCATGTCTGTAGATTTTGAATTATTGGATAATTATTACCAACCGGCATTTTGCTTCAATACGCCCGACGACAAGGTAATCTGGTCGTTAGGTATTTGCTGGAACCCACGCGTAGCTGTAATGTTCGCCTGTAATTTTGCAGCGGAAGGCGGCGTAGCTGTACCATCACTAAAGATTGAAACAGTTGTATTGGCCGCAATTGTAGAAGCTGCTACACCAATTCCCTGGCGCAACAAATCCCAATAGCGGATACCTTCACCAACAAATTCCAACCTGCGTTCTGCCAGAATATCTGCTTTAGATACAGCAGTAGCAGGAGTAGCCGTAGGATTTGCCCGTTGGTGCACCTGATTAAAATAACTTACGGCATTTGGGCTTCCCAATTCAGCAGCCATCAGCAGAACATCCGAATAACGAATGGCAAAATAATCCTGATATTGACCTATCATGAAATCAGAAACAACAGAAGTTCCGTTCTTATCACATAACGGACTGTATTTTTTCAGGTAATATCCGGTGTATTCACGGTTATTACCAGATTTAGTGAAATTGATTTTTTCATCGACAATTGATGTAATGGAAGCGAAACGGCGTGTATCAGTCGCGGCGAAAACGTTCCAGAGCTTAGGATCAACAGTACATCCGCCCCATCCATATTGATACGGATAATGGGATTCTTCACGTATCCCTGTCATTACCATCCAACCATTACCTGTAATATTTCCATTCCAATCGCCAGTTGATGAATATTTAATTGCAAATACCACTTCAGGATTTGCTTCACCCGCGTAGGAAACATTTTTACCAATTGAGGCCGCCGGCCACAAAGAGTTAAAATCGCTCACCAATGCGTGTCCGCTATGGGCAATCACATCCTCAACGGCAGCCAAAGCAGTAGCCGCTGTCTCTTTGCCAACGGTAGTTGTTCCGTAATAGCCGGAACTGAACAGATAAGCACGGGCCAGCAAAGCTTCGGCAGCCCATTTGGTTACTCTCCCGCTTGGCACACTTGAGTACGAATTTGAAGGAAGGCTATCACAAGCATAACGCAAATCACTCATAATTTGTGCATACGTTAATGCCGGATCAGATTGTGGAACATTGTCAGAGGTGGGCGTTGTAAGCAATGGAACTTTCTCCCATAGCCTAACCATATCAAGATAACAGAAAGCGCGAATAAACCTGGCTTCAGCAGTGTATTGGTTTTTCAATGAGATGCTATCGCCCCATGCGACCTGACCCATGTTTTGAATTAGCATATTGCAGCGGTAGATAGCCTGATAATACCCTTTCCAGGCACTACCATGCATGGACACATCTGAAGGTGAAATTGTTTTATCAAATTCATCAATCATTTCCCATCCATATCCGTCCGAAGATCCTGTAGCCCCGAAACAGTTATCTGAAAAAACCTCCAATTCGGGAGGGATTGCCGCACCATTCCACATTAAGTTTAATCCATTGTAACATCCCACCAAAGCAGTAAATGCATCGGTAGGTGTTTTATAATATGTGGTGTTGGTTTTTGTAGCATCCGTTAGTTCAGTGGTAAGAAATTTTCCACATGAACTAATTGATATCATTGCAATTAGTGCAAAAACTATGACTCTATATCTTTTCATGATTATGTTTTTTTCAATTAGAAAATAATATTTACACCCATCATATAAATTTTAGGGCGGGGATAAAAACCCGTATCAACACCTTGTCCAAAATAATAGGCTCCACTGGCATCAGGAGCGGAAGCGCCAACTTCAGGGTCCATACCACTGTATTTGGTAAACGTAATCAGATTTTCTCCGGAAACATATAAGCGGAATTGGCTCAAATTTTTCCATTTCATCACTTTAGCAAAATCGTATCCCAATGTAACATTCGAAACTCTCAAATAGCTTCCATCGTGCACATAAAGATCTGAAAACTCCGCCCAGTTAAGTCCGTTTTGGGTCAATCGGGGCATTGTATTCGAAGTTCCTTCACCATGCCAACGGGTTAAAATATCAGAAGTCCAGTTGCCATATTGGCCCGGATCACGATAAGACTGAACAATTTTATTACCGGCAACCCCATTGGTTGTTACAGAGAGGTCTAAATTCCTGTAGTTGCATGCCAATCTAAATCCAAACACGTGATGGGGAGTCGGATCACCGATGTTTGTTTTATCATCGGCAGAAATTTTACCGTCACCATTTAAATCCATATATTTCAAATCACCAGGATGGGCAGTTGGTTGAAGTACTTTGCCATTATTTGTCCAGGCTTGAACTTCGACTTCGTTTTGGAAGACCCCGGCAGTTTTATATCCCCAGAAATATCCAATTGGGTTTCCTGTCGAAGCGCGGAAAAATTCAGGGCCATTAACAAATAAGCTGTTTGTACTACCGTGAATTATTCCATCAGATGTCGGGATATTGTTCACCACATTTTTATTATAGGCATAAGAACCGGAAACAGTATAGGCGAAATCTTTCCCAACCTTTCCATTGTAAGACAATTGAAGTTCTACCCCTTTGTTGGTAACATCCCCGCCATTGATATAAGGATTTTTAGATACTCCTGCAGTTGCCAGTAAAGGCGCTGCAACCAACCAGTCTTTGGTTAATTTATTGTACAAATCAATGTTTATACTTAATCTGTTCTTTAGCAACCGGGCATCAATACCAATATTGGTTTGACGCGAAGTTTCCCATTTGGTACTTTCTACGCCAATTGTTGAAGGGTATGCACCTTGGGTTAAGGTAGTGTTTGTACTGCCAAAATTGTATTGAGCATTCGCTAAGCTAATTAAAGAGAGGTAATTAAAAGCAGAGATACCATCATTACCGTTGGAACCCCAACTTGCACGTACTTTTAAGAAGTCCAGCCAATTTTTACTTGATTCCAAAAAGGACTCATTACTTACTACCCAACCTGCAGAAAGTGATGGGAAATAACCCCATTGATGCCCTTTGGCAAACTTCGTTGAACCATCGGCACGGAAGATAGCGGAAACCAAATATGTATCCTTATAGCTGTAGTTTACACGACCGAAAAAAGATGATTGAGCGTACACTGCATTTGCATTTCCATATAGCGACATCCCATGGGTAACAAGTTGCGCCGATGCGGCAAATCTTTTGTAATAATCCAGATCCGATTCCCCTGGTAGCCTCGTAATGGTAGGAGGGCTGCTCATCGATACGGAGGTAACATTTGATGTACTTAAGTAGCCGCGATCAAAAGTACCGAATAAGGTAGAGCCTGTATTAAACCCACCTACAAACGTTCCCTGATATTTGCGAACTGCACTACCGGCTAAAACATCAAATGCGTGATCCTTGATTTTAAATGTGTAGTTAATCGTATTATCCCAGTTCCATGTCCATCCCTGGGAACCACCCTGACCAATTTTTTCGTATAGGTTGTAGGAGTATATAGACAACTTATCATAAGTTGGCGTGTAGCTGTGATTGGCCGAAGAAGAATAATTTATGCCGAAAGTTGATTTTATTTTCAGGTTCTTAATAGGCTGAATCTCTGCATATACATCTCCTACCAATTTTTGTGATTTCGTCTCGTTTTGATTATTGTATTGCATCAATGCGTAAGGATTGGCTTCTCCGTTATTCCATGGGCCATTATTATAAACAGTGGAATTTATACTGCTTAAATAGTTCCCTTTGGCATCATACATTTCCAATAACGGGCTCGTGCCAAATGCTCCACGAAGAGGGTTTCCTGAATATAGGCCCCCATCAGCGATCCCTTTTTGGTCATTAAAAGAAAAGGTAAGATGTTCTCCAATTTTCAGCGCACCGTCATACATTTTTCTTTCAGAATTTGAACGGAAGTTATAGCGTTGGTAATTCGAAAGTTCCGTACCGCCAATAATACCTCCCTGTTGCGTGTAGGAGAGTCCCAAAGAGTAAGACGAAACATCATTCCCACCATTGGCAGAAACACTATAATTTTGAATTGGCACGTCGGAAGAGATCATTTGGTCTAACCAGTTGGTTCCTTTGCCTAACGCGTTTATTTGGGTTTGTGTGAAAAGTGGCGCTTTACCCGAATTAATGGCTGCCTCATTTTGCATCGTTGCGTACTCCAACGAATTCAAAAAATCAGTTTTCCTTCCAACATTTTGGATACCGTAATAAGCATCAAACGAGACTTGTCCACCTTTTTTACTAACTGAACTCCCGCTCTTGGTCGTGATCAATACAACACCATTTGCTCCATTGATACCATAAATTGCGCATGATGCGGCATCTTTTAAAATATCAACCGAAGCAATATCCGAATTGTTCAAATAACTGATATCACCTGCGATAACACCATCCACTACATACAGAGGACTTGCATTACCAATGGTTCCAACACCGCGGATATTTACCTTAAAACCGCCGCCAGGTTGCCCTGAAGTAGAGGTAATATTAACACCCGCTGCTTGTCCTTTCATAGCTTGCAAAGCATTCGTAGTATTGAGTTTTGCAAGATCGTCCCCTTTTATTTGAGAAGTGGCCCCGGTCACCGATTTTTTCTTTTGCGCGCCATAACCAACAGCCACAATTTCCTCAATTCCAACCGTTTCTTCTTCCATTACCACATTAATCACATTCTTGCCCTTAACCGAAACTTCAAGCATTTTCAAGCCCACAAAAGAAAATTGCAGAGTGGCATTTTCAGGAATATTGGCCAGCGAGAAAACGCCATTGGCATCGGTGATCATTCCTGTCACAGTCCCTTTTACAACAACAGATACACCAGGAAGTGTAATCCCCTTTGAATCTGTTACTTTACCGGTAATTCTCCTGTTTTGCTGCGATGAGGACTCCCCGGCAGTGGTAAGAACTATGTGCCGGTCCCTAACCAATATATCTACTGTGCCATCACTGAAAACTTTGCTCAGGATCTCATCAATTCTTTCATTGGTGACAGATATATCAATTTTTCGTTGTACATCAATAAGCTCACTGTTGTACAGAAAATAAAATTCACTTTGTTGTTCAATCTGTTGAAGTACCTCTTTCACAGTCGAATTTTTCATTTCCAGCGTGAGACGGGTATTTTGCGCATATACATTCACAGCAAGCGATTGTAAAGCACTGATCAGAATTATAAACAAGGAAGTTTTCATAACCAAGAACGTTTTTTTGTGTTCAGAATAAAACGAACACAAATGATTCACAATTTTTTTCATAAATTTGAATGATTTAATTTGTAACAAGAATTAATCAGCCCTTAATCGGGTAATCGGGAAGGAGGTGTTCGAGCACTTTCTTCCTTTTTTGTTTGGAAAGCTATTTCTTCATAGGCATATTAGTTTTTTTTCGTAAATACTATTTTTGATCTTGTCAGTCTTTTATTGGTTTTATCCACAGTTGCGGTGAAATATTTAATGCCGATTGGCGAGGATAGCCTGAGTAGTTCCAGTACCTGATGCAATGATTCATTCTCAAAGGTTGTTGTAATGCGGTACTTATTTATTGTTGGATCTTCAATGACAACTTCAATACCATACCAGCGTTCAAGCTGAGTAGCCACTTCAGGCATTGGGGTTTCATCAAAAACCATCTTCCCGTTGTGCCAGGCTATGTATTTGTCAATTTTTTCGTTCGTGATTTTCGTTTGATTCGTAGTTTTGTCAAAGACAGCCCTGTCGCCCGGGCTCATCACCTTTCGACTATTCTGCATACCTCCTTCCGCACTGTAACTTACTTTGCCTTCTGCAAGAACAACCTCAATATTGTTTTCCTCTGAATAAGCCTTGCAATTAAATTTGGTTCCCAGAACCTTCACCTGTACTTTACCAGATTGAACAACAAAAGGCACATCAGGGTTCTTCTTCACCTCAAAGTAGGCTTCACCGCTGAGTGAAACGTCGCGGGTAGATTCGTCAAAGGGAACTTTAAATTTGATTGTACTCTCCGAATTTAACCAGACATTGGAACCATCGGGCAATACAATTTGTGAACGGACACCCGGTGGACTGGTTATCTCCTGCGTTGCAAACCGGATAGGAGGAGTTGGCTCCTTAAGCTGACGGTAAGAAAGCCAGACAGAGGCAACCAGCAACGGAATAAAAAGAACTGCGGCAACGCGGGTCAGTGTATTCAGGAAAGTGAGGGTGGAATTTTGTTTCTTAATCCGCCTTTCTACCTGTTCAAATGCTTTGCGGCTATCAATGTTTCCAATTTCTGAAACAATCATTCCAGCTTCAGATATTTGTGCATCAAGATCCTGATTTTTACGTAAATCAAGCAGGTCCCGGAGCGATTGATGAGCGCTTTGGTTATCTGTCCTTATTTTTTGAGCCATTTTTTTCCCTTAATCTGCATCAAATACAACTAAACCAGTTGACGCACGTACGCAGAACTGAAAAAAATCAAAAAATAATTTGTTCCTGGAAGAATTTAGAAGTAAGAACAAAATAATGTCTTAATTAACCGGCTAGGCCGGTTTCTTTCCCGAGTCAGATACCCAGCAACAAAAGCAGCGCAACATAATCTTTCAATTCAATCCGGAGAACCTTTAGGGCCTTACTAATCTGGGTTTCGACGGTGCGTTTTGAAATAGACAATTCAGAAGCTATTTCATCGTTTTTCAGGCCACGGATCCGGCTCATTATAAAAATCTTACGACATTGTTCAGGGAGTTGGTCAATCCCATTTTTAATTTTCTCCTGAAGTTCGGAAATAACATACAAATCCGGATCGTACACCAAATGATGACTGGAAAGATCGACCAGCTCTTTAAGATACCTGTCTTCAATCTTCTTGTGTTTCAAATAGTTCAGGCTGCTGTTTTTGACAGACGAAAAGAAGTAATTCTTTAGTGATTCGGAGAGCATCAACTTCTGGTGTTTCTGCCAGAACCTGACAAAAAAATCTTGCACTATCTCTTCTGCTTCAGTATAATCAGTCGTAAACTGTGCTGAATACAAAACCAATCCAGGGTAATAAAAATGGAACAAAAGCTCGAAAGCAGTTTGATCACCGCTTTTGAGCCGAACAATCAGATCTTTCTCTTCTATTCCACGGATGATTTGCATACTTACAAACGTAAATAAAAATATCTGATAAAATAGCTGAGCGGCAAGGCAAGAAATAGCACATCAGAGCACACAAAAAAACTCCGTTAGCGCATTGCATTTCTATGTGTGGTAAAATAAATCTGAACCCGTGACCTTCTAAAATTGAACCTTATTGATGCGATTTACGATTTAGTCAGGGCGATGGACAGTTTACCCGGAATAAAGTACCTGATTGAAAATATTCATCGCGAATCCGTCCGCAGCAGTAGTGGGGAACCTTGAAATATCTAACCTATTGGAATATTTTTATATGGTTGTTGAGCTATATGATTTTATCATCAAGTCTGAATGAAGATAGACTTCAATCCAGAAAAGTCCCAAACCTTTTTTAAAAGAGTGTCAAATAATTGGGTGTTAAGCCATAACTGGGATTATTTCTGCAATCTCTTCAATAAATAATTTGAGCCTTAAATTGTCTGTATTTGTATTTCGCAATTATGTAATTTTTTGGAAACAATAACGGATCGAACAGCTTCGAATTTTATCAATTCATAATTCATTAAACCCTTGTATAAATTTTTATCAACAATTTTTCCGTTTAGAAGGATGCTTAAATTCTCTTCCTCACCGAACTTTGAAATCACTTCTTTCAAATCATAGTAATCAGTAAAATATTTTTTATCCAGTGGTCCCATTCCAATAGGAGTTGAGTATTTTTTATTGAAGTAAAATCCAATCAATGGATTTGTGTCTGAACCGACAAGCCAATGAGATTTTTTATTGTAATTAAAATGTGGAATTGAAAAATCTATATCAATAGATTTTAACATCATTGCATATTGCTTGATCAAGGAATCTTGAAAAGAATAATCACGGGGTTTCATTCCAATGAATTTTTCATCACCAAGTGATAATCCTAAACATTTGACTTTAGCGCCAAAATCTGATGCCTTTCTAAAAATATTGTCCAAATCTTTACCTTGAGTATTTTCATTAATAAGGCCAAAATAGGTGGTATCAGTATCCACTATACGCGCATAAAATCCAATAGGAAGGACTTCAGATTTTTTAATGATGTTTTCCTGCGCAAGCATAGGAATCAAAGCATACAAACCAAAGCTCATTGAAATGAAAATAATCGATAAAATGCTTACTTTTTTCATTGTGTGTGTTTTTAAATTAAATAAATCTCTTAAATGCCATAATATGCGTTGGAACCATTCAATGTGCGAACTATAATTTACTTTAACGTCGTTACCGGTATTAGATGCTTCAAGAAAATTATATTCCAGAGCAATTGATAATGCGCGAATTGTAAAAGTTCTTGGGTTTACAGCTCCAGACTCTAGTCGCTGAATAGTCCTAACAGTAATATTGCACTTTTCAGCAAGTTCATCTTGAGTGAACCCCTTTAACTTTCTGATCTTCGCCAATTTTTCCCCAAACTCTGGTTGTTCCATCTTAATTGAAATTTGAACAAGATTATATTTAACTTATAAACTATGCAAAAATATATGCACGACATTTAGCCGACATTGTAAAAGCAGCTTGTTTCAATCAATTATACAGATTTTTTAGTAAGATTGATTCTATATCGAAAGTATTAAGTATCTTTAACCAACCGCCTGACAATCCCAGGACTAAACGAACAAACATTCCGTGTTTTGTACCCGTTTTGGTTCAGTTGACGTGAAATTTCTCCGTAGTTAAACTGCCCATCATTTTTTTGTTCTACTGCACGATGTAGGCGATTTTTCACTAAGAAACCTTTCACCAGAGATGTCTATGAACTTCCAATCACTTCTTTTTCTGGAAAATTTTCTGTAACTTGAAGAAAAGGCAATAGAATTTTATCCTATAACCTGGTATTCACAGAATAGAAAGTAAAGGATGGCCGATACATTTTCACAGATCTACATTCAAATTGTTTTTGCAGTTAAAGGCAGAAATTGTTTGATTTATCCGGAATGGGAAGAGAGATTATTTCAATACATTACAGGAATTGTTCGGAGTAAGAAGCAAAAAATGATTGCTATTAATGGAACGCCAGATCATATCCATTTTTTCATTGGGATGAAACCAAATTGTTGCTTGTCTGATCTGGTCAGAGAAGTAAAAAAATCAAGCAATGAATTTGTCAATGAGAATAAATTATCAAAATTAAAATTCTCCTGGCAGGAAGGATTTGGGGCATTTTCATACGGCCATTCTCAAATAGATTTGGTGTCAAAATACGTATTGAATCAAAAGGCGCATCACAAGAACTCAACATTTAAAGAAGAATACATAGGTTTCTTAAAGAAATTTGAAATAGCGTTTGACGAAGAATATCTCTTCGAAGAGTTCTAATAATAAGGACCTCGAAGAGGTCAAAGGTCTATAGTATATGGCATTCCTATTCCTCTGTGACCCCACCGGGGTCGAACTTTCCGACTAACATCTCTTTCTATAAACCTTAAATCCCTTCGGGATTGGAATGAGGATTGCAATAATAATTCAGTAATAGTTACAGACAAAAAAACGCTTATAATCAATTGATTATAAACGTTTTATATAACATCAAAAGTACCCGGGGCGGGACTTAATATTTTATTTTTGTGTTTTCTCCTCTTTCTGAACGTATTGAAAAATAATGCATTTAGTGTTTTATATTTATCAACATTTTGCCCTGTTTATGCAAAATCCTTTCCCTAATCCTTTCCCTTTATTATCTTTATGGAATAATGCCCAAAAGCCATGAAGACAATTAAGTTTTACGTTGATAAAAGTAAAGAAAAAGATGGTATTGTACCAATAAAGGCAAATATCAATTTCGGTAATAAGCCACACTGGAAAACGATCGAGACCGTAAAACTAAGGTACTGGAACCCAAAGAAACAGAGGGTAACGCCCAACAGAGAGGGTACAGTAGACAACCGGCACAAAACAATAAATAAGCTCCTGGATGATTACCAGGCAAAGACAAACGCATTCTTCAATGAATGTGCCCTTCAGGGCGTGCAGCTCACAGAAAAGATGATAGTTGACTTCCTGGCCGGGAAGGAATTTTCAAAAAGCAAACCACTCGATTTTAATACAATATTTTTGGAGTTCCTTGCAATTTCTAAAGTTACCAAAGCCCCAAGAACCTATACAAACCATGTCACAGTTTACAATTATTTCTGTCAATATCAGGATTACAAAAATATAAGGTTAACCCTAAACGACATTGATCTAACCTTTTTTGACGGGCTACAGGATTATTCCTTCACCATACGCAAAACCCAAACAAACTACTTTGCAAAAATTACGGCAGTTCTGAAAACCTTCCTGAATTGGTCGGCAGAAAGAGGATATTACACCGGGACAAAACATCTTAAATTTAAAGCTCCGGAAAAGAACATTGACACCATCGCATTGACTATTGAGGAATTTCAAAAGCTGTATTCCTTCAATTTTGAGAACCCGAAGCATGAAAGGGTTAGGGATGTTTTTTGTTTTGGCTGTCTTACGGGGTTAAGGTTCTCAGATCTCAAAGGACTAAAATGGGAAAACATTAAAAATGGGTACATTGAAACGGTCATTCAAAAGACAAAGGACCCGGCCAAAATCCCGGTCCTTCCCGATGCACAAACCATCATTGAAAAGTATAGCCAGGACATGGAATTGCTCCCAGTTATATCCTCACAAAAATTTAATGTGTACCTCAAAGAATGCTGCAAGCTCTCCGGTATCGACCAACCTACCCAAAAAACCGCCTACATTGGAAATAAGACCATAAAAACGACAAACCCAAAGTATGAATTAATATCTGCCCACGCATCCCGCAAAACCTTCGTAACCCTCTTCTATTCGCTGGGAATGGACGTTAAAATGATCAAGGCCATAACCGGACATACCCAGGACCGGACATTTGAT
>JBBIUJ010000129.1:0-11105 GCA_037440345.1 Prolixibacter sp. | reverse complement strand
CGATATCTGTCCCGCCGATTACAGCAACGTTGTCTTTCATAATAGATGCCGGTAACCAATAACACATGATGGAATTAGGGTCGGCATGGGCTGTGGCAATAAGCGCCGAATTGTCAAGCGGTGTAAGCACCTGAGCCGTAACCATGGCAGCATCCCAACCATCGCTGGCCAGGAAGTAGGCTTTTGCTTTGACCGGATCAATCCGGTTTACAATCTCACTGCGGGTATGCTCGTGCGGGAAACCCAGCGTGTGTCCGGTTTCATGACGTACCACCCGGTGATACTCAGATTCAGGCGTACTCATACTGAATCCCTGAAGATTCATTGTAGCCTGATTGGCAGGTATGTGCAGGATATCCGTTCCCAGATACGACCAATATCCACTACCGGTAAGGCTAATGCGAACCTGCGGATTTGTGCTTGATTCTGTAAACCTGGCGTTACAACACTGACCCCAGGCGTTCATGTGTGAAATTATGCGTGTTCGCAACGCCGCATCTACAGTACCCAGGAAGCCTACTGTAAGGTTGACACCCGTTGACGGCCATCTTTTGCTTGTGAGAAGCGCAAGATGCGGTGGAGGAATCACTCCTTGCGGTATGGCCATCCTAAGTTGGTTCAGATGTGTTTTGTTTGCCGGATTGATCCGAATAGCAGTTTCCGAAGCCGGGATCCATTGATCTTCAGGTAGCATTTTGAGCGTACAGGGTATTACTTCCAAAGTAGTATCCTGTTTGTTGTCTTCATTATTTTTCATTTTTCTGAGTTTTAATTTTCTATTTTGCCTACTCTTGCAGTTTTCGGCATACCTATTTAATAATCAACATAATATCTCCAATCTCTTTCATCTCATAACTCATATCTCATAACTCAAATCTCTTTCTCATCCTCCAATCATCACCGTAAAACATCCCAAAACAATCGAGCCCCCATGAGCTGTAGAATCGCCAAGCCTTGCTGCCGGTTTGCCTCCGATCATCACCGTTGATGAGCCCATCGCGATGGAATCAGGAGGCCCGCTGCAAATGCACTGGTCGCCGACCACTGCCGCCGGAAGTCCGCCGATCATCACTGTTGGTACTCCGGGAGAAGAGATAGGCCCACCTACATGAGGCACAGGGCCCGGTTCTACCATGGGACAAACATGCATATCTGTCAATCGCGCTGCCGGTGGCATAATCTGTAATCTTTAATTTGTAATTTTTAATTGATCTGAACCATCGCCCCTTTCAGCGTCAAAGTGCCGGATGCGGAGACTTCCGCACTCGCCGAACCCTCTGCCTTGAAAGCGGCTGATGCTTTTTGTTCAACATTCATGCCTTCCATTTTGATATCCTGTTGTGCTTTAATTTCAATTTTTCCGTCACTTTGAATGAGGATCCCGTCGCTGCCCATCACGATTTTATTCCCATTTTCATCCATCATCTTCAATTCGCCGGCATCCTCATCCAGGGTCACCTTCTTTCCTGCAGGAGTTTCAATCAGGATTATTTTTTTGTCGTCATCGAAATGCAGCTTCATTTTAGAACGACTTTGGTACATCTTTTCGTTGTTGTCGTCCGAACCGGTCAGCGGGGCCGCTTTGGAGCTCGAATGGAGCATGCCCAAAATGACTGCCTGACGGGGATCATCGTCAAGAAAACCAAGCACCACCTCATCACCGACTTCGGGGCGAAAAAAGAAACCCCGCTGATCTCCTGCATCCAGCGAAGCGATCCTGGCCCATGTCCCGTCACCGGCATTATCGACGACGGGCATTTTGACCTGAACCCTGAATTCATTGTCAGGGTCTTCATTGCTCATCACCACACCGATTTGTAGTCCATTGATGCCGGGTAAGAGCCCTCCGGCTTTGGGGGCAGAAACTTCATTCTTTTCAGTCAGCAGATCAAGTGTGTTTCCAAACTGAATATGCGTCTTCCAACCTTCCACCAGATCAAAACTTTGCCTGACGCCGGTAACGAAAACTTTGCCATTGTACCTGTCGCTGATCCCGGCAATGGTGACCAGATCGCCCGGATTCACTGTCGCGATCCCTTCACATTTCATCCGGCCACTTACCTGGCTCATCTTTGATCTTAGCCATTGGGCATCCGCCCACGACTGTGTTTCTGATTCCAGAAGTGAAGTTTGTTGTAGGTGAAAATGATCTGGAGATGCCACAGAGGCCAGGTCGCTGCTTGAAAGGTTTCCCGGCGCCATCGTACCAGGATCGACTCCATCTTTTTCGATCAGTGCCTGTTGTGCAGGATCCCAGGCTACCCCCTTGACCGCCTGCTGTTGATTTCGGGCATCTATTTCAGCATCCAACTCCAGAATGGTTGCGCCAAACAGGAGCGTGCAAACGGCGCTGCCACCTAACACCGGGGCCTTGACAGAAACTGTATCATCGTTGGTGAAGACCATTTTACCATTTGCCTGTGCCCGGCTTAGCAGGAAATCCCAATCTGTCGAATAGTACTGTACCATCTGTTTGTGCGTGACGGATGTGGATTCAACATCCGGGGTAACCGGGGCATTGCCCAAAATAGTAGTCAGTATATCGCTGTCCGTTTTGTCGCTGAAGTAGGCGTTTTTGCGGCCAATGGTCAGACCAACCGCCTTGTGCCTGCACTCGACAATCAATTGCGGAGCAACACTTTCGCGCACTTTGATACTTTGGCTTACAACGATTCCTTTGAATAGTGAGACCGGGTCACCGGTTGTTCCGGCCAGGACCTCAATCTCATTACCCGGGATAAACAATTCCGAATTGCTTGCCTGGAAACTGCTCTCAGAGGCGGCCCCATCCAGATACACCAATCGGGTAGCCGAGATTTTATCGGCGGCTTTGGTTATCGTGACAGAGAGCAACTGATAGGTCAGTTCTACTGCCTGACCATTGATCTTGACAGTAAATTCGCGGTGTTCAGCAGCAATTGGCAATGTCCTTACTTCGGGCATGGTTACTTTTCTAAGGGTGGAAAGAAAATGGTTGTTCCTGTTTTCAGTCGTCTGAAATCATCAATTCTGTTTGCTTTGGCTACATCCAGAAAATATCCCGGATCGCCGTAAATCTCATAGCACATTCCCGGCAGGGTGCTCCCGGCCTTGACCATCCTGACATGGGTCAGATCGGGTGAGTGGTCTTGCGCCATGGCTACCCTCGACTGGTCGTCGGAATTGTCACTGAAAGTAGCTGTGATAACCGCCCTAAGCGGAATCCCATCGGGCCTGAACATCTTGTAAACGATGGAGGCCGTTTTGAGAATACACCTTTTAACCTGCAGGGTTCCCCAAACCACTTTCAGAAAATTAGGCCTGTGAATGTCCCGTTGTATCCCGTAACCGTCTGGAATTGCTCAATTTTCTGCTGCACATCCACTACCGTTCCACCAGCCCCTGTGCCATCGATAAAAAAGGTCAGGGAGAGGTCGCCGGGTTTCATTTTTTTGAAGTTCATCCTGCTGTTGGTGGTACCGGAACCCTGCGCGCTGTCGTACTCTATTTCGTAGGCCAACGTAATTTCGTTCGGGTTTACGAACGAGGCAAACTCGCCTAAGGGTGTGCCCGAGTAATCAGGCTTGGTATAAGCCTGAATCTTTAGTTTTTCAAGAGTTCCTCTGTTGTCCATCGCTATCGCTCCGCTTTTTGTTTCAGAATTTCAAGTACGCGTTCCACACATTCACTGACAATGGCTTGCCTCTCCTCCGGTGAGGAGGTTGCCGGTGTCGCCCCGCCGGAATCGCGGTTGGTTACCTCAACGGTAATGACTACTTCATCAATGATAACAGGCATACACTATTGATTAGCAACGGTAAAATATTGATAATAGAGTTGAAGGGATTCAACCACCACTGCATTGTTCGATGAATTGAAATCGCTGACCGACCATTTTGTGGGATAGGCATTGATGAGATGCCAGGTCATGAGCGGTTCATGACTATCGTTCAGCAGTTTGATGAATATCTCCTTTGGCTCAATATCCAGATTATTGATGCAACGATCGATCCATTGGGTCAATTCAGAACTGATGAGCAATCCCCGTTTCAGCGTTAGTTCTGTATAGCGGACACCGCCGGGGTATTTCTGCGCGAAACGGTTTTCCCCTCCCTCTGCGACCTCCTCTGTTTTCATTTCGACAGCGAGTCCGGCGACATCGGTGAACCGCACATCATCACTGTTGGAGTTCAGGTCAGGGACCTCCACTTTGAAATGAAAACCGACGGGAGGATAGTAATTGCCCATTATTCGTTCTGTAAATCAAGTCCTTCGTGAGCCAATTCAATCGATTCTATGGCAACCTCATTGCCCGATGCTTTGAGCTGGGGCCCTTCCACCTTAACAGGAAACGCGTTGTGGGCTTTCCAGACCATAACAGGTGCGTGCTCTTCATTCAACAGACTGATGACCAAATCCCTTCGCTCTACTGTATTGAGCTTGATCGTATTGAGCCATTTGAAAAAATCGTTGTCACTTTTTACTACCCCTCGTTTTAGGGTGATGTTGCTGAATTTCCGGAGTCCGGGCATTTTGATGGAGGAGTATTCAGGGAAAGAGCCATCGCGGTATTCAATGGCCTGGTTCTCTTGCGTAAGGCCGGTTACTTCCGAGAAACCGATCCGGGTTCCACCCCACTCTACCGTGAAATGGAATACTGGTAATGGATAATTTGCTGCCATTTTAAAATGTTTTTATTTGTTTGAATTGAGTTTTTAGGATGTTTGCAATTTGTGAGAGAACTTCAGGATGATGAATTCGGCGGGGCGTACAACGGCCATTCCGATCTCGACATTCATCCTTCCTTCGAGAATATCCTGGGCGGTCATGGTTACGCCAATGCCGCAGCGAACGAAGTAGGCATCTTTCGTTGTGGCTCCGGCCAGCGCCCCTTCCCTCCATTTTTGTGTGAGGTAATTTTCAATCATTCCGCGCACTTTAACCCAGGTATTTGCATCATTGGGTTCAAAGACTGCCCAGTAGGTCGATTTTTTTACCGACTCTTCGACCATGTTGAAGAAGCGGCGAACCGGTACGTAACGCCATTCATTGTCATTGCCGGCAAGTGTCCGGGCTCCCCATACCAATGTCCCTTTCCCGGCAAACGCACGGATCGCATTGATGGACTTGCCTGTATCAGAGTCGACATTCATCACATCCTGGTGAGCATTGTCAAGCTTAATAACAGGTTCGATTACGCTCGCCAGACTCAGGTTTGCGGGAGCTTTCCACACACCGCGGTTTTTATCCGTTGTGGCATAGGCCCCGGCAACGGCGCCGCTTGGGGGAAGTACCACAAAGTGGTTTTTCAATTCAGCTTTCACGAAATTGTAAATGGCCGTTTTGGAGGTTTTTAGTGTATCCAGCGTACCTGAAGTGCTCGGATAGGTTACCGTGACATTCGATTCATCAGGCTTCAGGTAGAAATTCATTGTTGTCCTGATGAACGGATAGTATGTGGCGCCATATTTCAGGTAATTGTTTCCGTAATAGCCTCTGTTGGTGGTCAAGGCCGTGCTGTCGAGCGCCGTATCGCCATTGAAAATATCGAAGATACCAAAGCGGTCTCCAAGCGTATTGCATTGAAGCAAAACAGCCTGAACCAATGTGGTGTAATCAGCTGTGGTCAATTTCACCGCCTCCGGTATGACTATCAGGGTTGGTTCATCTACCAGCGCCAGTTTGTCCAAACCATCCTGTAGACCATACATTGTGGCCTTTACACTGCCGGTATCGCCCGTAAGATCGATGGTATGGGAGGTTTGGTAGGTGCCGACCGAAATAATGTAACACTGTCCCCCGCCGTTTTCGAAAAACATCTTTACACTATAATAAAGGATGTAATAAAGCGTGGGCTCCGTCACTGAAGTAAGCGTGGGAGCGCCAAGACTGTCAACGCCAACGGTAATGGCAATGGTGTCTTCGTGCTGAAGACCGAAGTAGGTTTCAAACTCCTTCAGGGAGTAAATTTTAGTGGGCACGAGAATCAGGTCATCGGCCATTTTTTTGATGGCAAAGGAGGTGTAGCCAATAAAGGCCGGAATGGCCGTTTCCACTTCGGCAACGGAAGGTGGAAAAACCGAAATCTCTTCCACGTAAACATCAGGTGTTCTGTAAGTTGTCATAGTCGATTTTTTTATGGTTTTGAAATTTGAATGATAATATCTGAATTGGGCCTTTCGATGCCCGGTAGCGGTAAGTGTTTAAGGATCACATCTGTATTTTTGCTTAACTGTATTTTTCTCCTGGCCTTTTCAAGCCTTGATACAGGATTTTGCGATTTGAAGAGGATCACTGCAGATCCTGAATCTGTTAGCTGGGAAGGCGAGATGTCGGTAGCGGCAAAAGAGCCCTGCCCCACTTTGGTAAACAGCACCTGGGGACGGGCATCCTCGTTGTAACCGGCATCAGAAACCGAAAGGTGATTAAGCTCTGACGAGGTATAGTTTTTGCCAACAACATAATATTTCAATGTCTCGGCCCTGGCGGCAAAATTCAAGGTGAATTGTGGAGGTGAAGGGGTAAAAAAGGCGTCTGAAATATTGATCTCAATGATGGCAAAAGTCTGTTGCCTGACCAGATCCTGTTCTATATACCAGAGACTCTTTTTTGTGGAACTGCCCTGCTTCTCATTCACGGTGATGAGACCCTGGGGAAAACCAGTCAGGTCGAAAGAAACAGGAGTTGTATCCGACAGTTCAGAGACAGTTTCTGTCTGAAGGATATTGTTCTGGCTGTCTTTCACAGATACGGTTACAGGTCTGGTAACTTTTGTAAGGGTATAGGAAAATATGGCCCTTGCCAAAAGTACTTCCACCGGTAAGTCGAGCGCGGTTGGCGCTGACAGGTTGCGGTACAATGGCGTGGTCCCTTCCTTAAAATCAAGTTTGGTGATGTTGCTGAAATAAGGGTTGGTCAATTTCAACCCGATTCTTATCGTTATTCCCGAAACGGCGATAAGCGGCACACCCGACTCATTTTTTTCACAAAGAAAATAGCAGATCCCTTTGTCAATGCGTGTAATGATCCTCCTCTCACACAGGATACGGGAACTATCCGCAGGAATGAGGAATTCAAAATCCTGACAGGTCCCTGTATAGTAGGAGTGCGCTATTTGCACTGAAAACAATATGCCAAAAGAGCTGCTCATCGTCTGTGTATATTGGTTTTAATTGTATTGATAGGTTTCTGAATAGCAGAGGCAAATTCATCCTGGATGATTACCAAGCGTATCTTGTAGGCTACTGAAGGCAGATGTTTCGCTCCCAGATAGGCCCAAACCTGATTGAGCTGCTCGACACTCAACGACTCCAGCTCGACGGTCAGCTTCCCTATTTTAGGGGAAAGTGCGGGATACTCTTCTGCCAGAAAGACTGGGTGCGACTGGAAGAAGCCCAGGACCAGGCTGATGGCCTTCCATGCCTCCTCGTAAATACCAAAGTTGGCTGCAAACAAGGCATGAAGGATGAATTTGAGTTCCGGTTCCCTGCGTTGGTGCTGACCATCAACGTAAGTGAATTCAGGCAATTGGGCTTTAAAAATGTGCTCCTCTTCGAGGTTAAAAATAGTCAGTGCGATGGAATCATCTGAAAACGCATACTTTCCCAATTCATTGACAATTTTGGACAATTTTACCTCCACGGTAGTCGCATTGGTTCGAATATGGATATACGCATTTATTTCATCCCTGAGGAAGAGCAAAGCCTGATCGATCATATTTCTAAAGTTTTAGAAATTTGATTTGAAAAGATTTAGATTGATCCGGTAACTTCGATGTATTTACCGCACTTCAGTACCCTTTCTGTTCGCCGGTATTTTCATCCGGAATGAAACGGATTTGGATGATAAAAATCACTGAAGATTCAAATCGGCTTTCGCCTAATAGTTAAGTTTATTGAACGCGCTCACAACTCCTTTGGTGATAATGCACACCTTGGTGACAAAAAATAATCCTACACTTGTCTAACTTTAATCCGGAATGATTCTAAAAGGTTACCCTCAATTTTGTTAATTAATTCAAGAAATTCTTTGTTAAAATGGAAAAATGTCTTTGCGACAAAATAATAAACGAATTTTGGTATGATTCCATTTAATATTCAATTTTCAAATTTCAATACACCTATTTACTTTTATACCATAAGGATTCCGTGATTATATTACTTTTATAATCATTATATTTTATGCAATATTTCGTTATGCAATTTTCCTTAGACTTTTTGATAATTTCAAATTATGTGAAAAACTTATCAATCTGAATTCTGATGCCCTGAGTATGGCAAGACCCACTTCAACGATGATCCTTCCCTCCTCAACATCCAGCGATGTCATCGTGGTTCCTAATCCGCAATTCACATAAAATGCTTGTTGCGGAGAAATGCCCGCGAGTGCTCCCTCCATCCATTTAGTGGTAAGGTAGTTTTCTATCATCATGCAAATTTTCATCCAGGTATTACTATCGTTTGGTTCAAAAATTGCCCAACTGGTGGAGGTCCTGAGTGACTCTTTCACCATGATCAAAAATCGCCGAACGGATACATACCGTTCTTCGTTGTCATTCAACTCAAGGGTTCGCGCCCCCCAAACAAGAACTCCTTTGCCGGAGAAGGCACGAACGTTATTGATTGACCTACCCTGCTCTTCATCAACATCGCGTGAAGGGTATGACTGCTTATCAATGGCTACCAACGGTTCCATGACGCCAAAAAGGCTAAGATGTGCCGGCGACTTCCAAACGCCCCTGTTCTTATCTGAAGTTACATAAGCGCCTGCTACCGCACCACTGGAGGGAAGGTTAACAAATCGATTTTTCAGCTCACTCCTAACCAATCTGGCGACCGACCAACCCAATTTTTTAAGCTGATCCAGATTGTACTCTTTCCCATTGTAAATGACTTTCACATTGGATCCTTCTGTATTGATGTAGCTGTTCAACGTCGTCCGGACAAAAGGATAATAGGCGCTGCCGTAATTTAGATATTGGTTACCGAATAATCCGATGCTTTGAGATAAATCAGGATTACGCACGTCGCCGTCATACAGATCGAAAATAGCAAATCTGTTGTCGAGCGTATGACACTGGAGCAATGCAGCCTGAACGAGTTGCGAATAATCATGGGCTGCAAGTTTAACAGCTTCAGGAATGACTATCAAAGAAACATCCTCTACTTCGGAGAGTTTGAAAAGTCCATCCAGTAATCCGGCATGAGGTGATCCAATTTGTTGTTTTAGCGAGACCTGTTGTGGATTTTGGTAAGTATCGACAGAAAGTATGTAACAGGATGCTCCACCATTCTCAAAATAGATCTTTACGCTGTAATAGAGAATGTATTTCAGGGTCACCTCTTTGAAGGAGAAGATACTGAATTCGTTGTCGCTGTTTTTAGAAATTGTAATTGTGATCTCGTTGTCAAAAGGATGTCCGAAGAAGTTTTCATACTCCCTCATTGAACTGATCTTTGTTGGCACAAGGAGCAAATCCATGGGGACTTTTCCGGTTGCCTTGGCTGTATACCCAACAAATGCAGGCAAAGCAGTCTCGACCTCTACCACAGGTGGGGGTAGAACAGAAATATCCCCGAAACAAACTTTAGGGTTTCGGTAGGTGATCATAGCAGTAGAATTAATGTAACCGACTACGAAATTAAGGGATGCACAGCCGGCAATATTCTTCTCCCTATTCTGCTATTTATCTCGAAATGAATCAAAAGGTAACCCCAAAAAACTAAAAAAAATGAGCTAAATGAAAATATTTAACATTGGGAACCGAAGCGGGGAGGCTCTCGGTAAAACAAAAGTGACTAAAGTGAACTAGAGTGACTAGAGTGACTAAAGTGACTAAAGTTGGGACTCCGAAAATTACAGATGTAATGCTGCATATCCTGTCAAATACCAAACTACAGTAAATCTGGATTATATCGCAAAAACTTTAGTCACTTTAGTTCACTTTAGTCACTCTAGTCACTTCCTTATAAAAAATCCTCCCTCACCGGGTTAAAAGTATCTATCAACACGCCCTCCTCCAGGCAAACCACACCATGCAGCACTCCCTGGGGTATATAGGTGGCATCACCCTCTTTGATTGTTTTGGTTACCTCACCAATAGTGAATTCAAAGCTTCCGGCAGCGCAGTAGGTTGTTTGAGAATGCGGGTGAGTATGCATGGCCCCGATTGCGCCTTGGGTAAAGATCACCTTCACCATCATAATATTTTCGTTGTAACCAAGAATCTGGCGGGAAACACCACCCCCCAATTCGACAACCGGGATTTCACTTTGCAGGATGTATAAATTGCTTTCCATAGAAATTTTCTTTGATCCACTGCAAAGATAACAACTTGAGAAATTGGATTTCTACATTAGTTCGATACCGGTTTGCTGAATTTCGTACGCGAAAGTATGTCATTTTGCTATTTTTTTAGCATACTTCGTCCTGATGATGATGGATAGGGCAACAAAGGCCACAATCAGGATAATCGGCAATACGGACATGTTCCGCAGCGTGAACTGCGGTCCGGAAGTCTCAATCGACTTACCCATGATGGGCAGTACCATGGATGTAGCGACAAATCCTGCCCCTCCGAGTATGGACATTCCCAGTGCGCCACTTTGCGGTATGTATTCGGAAGCCACCCCGATCATGGTTGGCCAAAAATAACAAACGCCAACTGCAAAAACTGCTGCAGATAACAATGTCATAGCTGCGCCGCTGGCCACACTTAGCAGCAACAGTCCAATCGTAGCTATCACGGCCGAGCTCAGCAATACTCCGGTCGGATTCAAACGATGGACCAACCCACCGGCAAAAAACCTTCCTACGGCCATGATGCCAGTCACTACAACCAGGATAATCATCGGGCTTATTCCGTTGGTTTGCAACAAGGCATTGATCCACTGGGTGGTTCCCAACTCTGTGGAAGCAGTCAGCAACATACAGAACAAGACCAGGGGAAAGAGCAGGAAAATCTTGTTAACCAATCTCCCTTCGATGATGACCAGGACTACGATCACCGCTACCGCGATATAGGGGTAGATACTCTGGAAATTGATCTTCAGCGAGGGCACAGAGGCAAAAAATATCATCAAAACGACTGTTGCAATGATGGTAAAGGGAGCGCCTACGTTTCGCAG
>JBBIUJ010000128.1:0-11105 GCA_037440345.1 Prolixibacter sp. | reverse complement strand
GTTCCAGTTCTCTCAAGTTATCCAGCTTTTTCTTTTGCAGGAAGCTATAGATATCCCCCAAATGCTCCTTAACCTGTTTGTTACCAAATTCATACACCTTGCTTACCAATCCATCCAGAAAGTCACGGTCGTGGGAGACCAGAATGAGGGTCCCGTCAAAATCTTTCAGTGCGCTTTTTAAAATCTCCTTTGTGCGCAAATCAAGGTGGTTGGTGGGCTCATCCAGAATCAGCAGGTTAACGGGTTCCAGTAACAGTTTCACCATGGCCAGCCTGGTCCTTTCACCTCCTGAAAGGATCTTGACCTTCTTGAAAATATCGTCCCCGCTGAACATAAAGGCGCCCAGCATATCTTTTATTTTGGTACGGATATCGCCTACCGCCACATCATCAATGGTTTGGAATACTGTCAACTCTTCATCCAACAACGAAGCCTGGTTCTGTGCAAAATAGCCAATCATTGTGTTGTGCCCCAGGGTCAGTTTCCCCTGGTACTCAATCTCATTCATGATCGCCTTTACCAGCGTTGACTTCCCTTCCCCATTTTTGCCGACAAATGCAATCTTCTCCCCTCTTTCCAATGTTAGCGAAACATTCGAAAACACGAGGTGGTCTCCATAGCTTTTGGAAAGTTCTTCCACAATAACCGGATAGTTCCCTGATCTTGGGGAGAATGGAAACTTCAACCGGAGGGCCGAACCATCGACCTCATCCACCTCAACCAATTCCAGCTTTTCCAGCATCTTTACCCGCGATTGTACCTGCAAAGTCTTGGAATAGGTGCCTTTGAAGCGTTCGATAAATTCAGTGGTTTCGGCAATCATTTTTTGCTGTTCATCGTAAGCTTTCTGCTGTTGTTCGCGACGCTCCCTGCGTAATTCAAGGTATTTTGAGTAGTTGACCTTGTAGTCATAAATGCGTCCCATGGTAACCTCGATGGTGCGGGTGGTAATGTTGTCGATAAAGGCACGGTCGTGAGAGATGACCATCACCGCCTTAGCGCTGTTAATGAGGAAATCCTCGAGCCACTGCACCGATTCGATGTCCATGTGGTTGGTGGGCTCGTCAAGCAGGATAAGGTCCGGCTTTTGAAGGAGTATTTTGGCCAACTCTATCCTCATCCGCCAACCACCGCTGAATTCGCTGGTAGGCCTCATGAAGTCCTCCCTTGTAAAACCAAGACCAAGCAGTATGATCTCTATTTCGGCATCGAAGTTGATCTCCTCAATCGAATAATACATCTCACTCAAGGAAGATACCCGTTCGATAATATTACTGTAACTATCAGATTCGTAATCTGTTCTTGTAGCGAGTTCTTCATTAAGGGCTGCGATCTCCCGTTCCATTTCCTGGATACGGGAAAAGGCCAGGGCGGTCTCTTCAAACACTGTCCGGTTGTCTTCCGTGAGCAAGTGTTGGGGTAAATAGGCAATGATAGCCTCCTTCGGTGCGGATATTCTGCCCCGGCTGGCAGATTTGACACCCGCCATAATTTTCAGTAAGGTCGACTTTCCGGCACCATTCTTCCCCATTAAGGCAATCCTTTCCTTTTCATTAACAACGAAAGAGATATCCGAGAAAAGTGTCGATCCGCCAAATTCAACCGTAAGTCCGTCTACTGAAATCATATCCTTCAAAATTTTGGAAGGCGCAAAGATATCCATTTTGGACCATTAACCACTAAGCACTCTTTGTTCTCCATTCAAAAATATCATTCCAATTAATCCCGGGCATGTCATCAAAACTGGATGCATGAACAAGGAAATATTTACTTTAGCGGAAGATGATGATATTAACATAAAATAAATGTATCTTTCTTGAACATTCTTTCCCGATTATTGTTTACAAACTACTTGATTGATGGAAAGTATCAGTTATAAAACTCGCAAGTCATGATTAAAATCCTAGCTATTGACGACAGCAACATCGACCTGGACAGTCTTGATACCATCCTGAAGAACGCATTTTCTGATGTTATCTTGTTGACAGCCAGGAATGGTCAAGTTGGTATTGAATTGGCTAAATCTGAGAATCCGGATATGATTCTGCTTGACATTATGATGCCAGGCATGGACGGATTTGAGGTTTGCCGCCGACTGAAAGAAGAGGAACAACTTCAGGATATTCCAATCATTTTCTTTACAGGACAATTAAATAACAAAGAAAGCCGCATAAAAGCCCTTGAATTTGGTGTCGAAGGATTTCTCTTCAAACCGGTCGATGAAACCGAGCTGATTGCCCAGGTTAGGACAATGGTGAAAATTAAGGTTGCAAATGAGTTAAATCGAAGTGAAAGCCAAAAGTTGAAAAGACTCGTTTTGGAACGTACTGCAGAACTCGAACAGAGTCATGAAATGTTGCGTAAGCTGACCGATCAGGTGCCGGGTGTCGTTTACCAATACAGGATGTACAGCGATGGACATTCCTGCTTCCCTTACTCCAGTCCCGGAATGAGGGACATCTACGGTGTAACACCCGAGGAGGTACGGGAGGATGCTACGCCTGTGTTTGGCAGGCTTCATCCCGAAGATTACGAATATATCGTCTCCTCCATCATGGACTCTGCACGTACACTGGAGCTATACCACAGTGAATTCAGGGTTATTTTGCCGGATATTGGCATTCGCTGGCGAATGTGCGATGCAAAACCCGAAAGGTTGGAAGATGGGAGTACACTATGGCATGGAATCATTACCGATATCACAGCTCGTAGAAATGCGGAAGACGCTCTCAAAAAAACTGAAAACCATTACAGGGCCCTCATTGAAAAAGCCCCTGACGGTGTTGTACTGGTCAGTGCTGAAGGTCAATTTCTTTTTATTAGTCCTTCCGCTAAAAGGATGTTTGGCTATTCTGATGAAATACCTGCAAATGCACAGCCCAACAATCTTACCCATCCTGACGATTTACCGGTGGTGCTTTTTGAGTTGGATAAGATATTGAAAAACCCATCCTATATACCAACGATACAGTATCGGTTCATGTCGGCTGACGGATCCTACAAATGGATTGAAAGCACCTTTAGCAACCTGCTGGCCAACCCCGACATCAATGCGATTGTCATCAATTTCAGGGATATCAACGAACGCAAAATTGCCGAAGATCTACTCAAAGAGAGTGAGTATTTTTTCAAGGAATCCCAGCATGCTGCATTTGTTGGTTCCTACAAATTTGAATTGGGCTCCAATTATTGGACCTCTTCCGAAGTTCTCGATCAGATCTTCGGAATTACTGACCTATATCCCCGAACACTGGAAAGCTGGCTTGAGATAGTCCATCCTGACGATAGGGAGATGATGTCCAGATATTTTATGGAAGAGGTTTTTACCAAACATTTTTCGTTTAACAAAGAGTATCGCATTATCAGAAAGTCTGATAACGAAATCAGATGGGTATTGGGCCTAGGTAACCTCAATATTGGTGAGAACGGGAATGTGGTTTCAATGATGGGGACGATCCAGGATACTACTGATCGAAAATTACAGGAAGAGTCTTTGAACCAATCCAACGAATTGAACAAATCCTTGATTCAAACCATCCCATTTGGCATGGATATAGTAGACGAAAATGGAAATATCCTTTTTATCAGCGAAAACCTTTCCAAACATTTCGGGATAAATATTGTGAACCAAAAGTGCTGGGAACACTTCAAAGATGATCAAAAACAGTGCACCGGCTGCCCATTAATAGTTGGAATCCAACTGGGGACTACCGACATTTGTGAATTAGAAGAAGTGTTTGGAGGAAGAATTTTCCAAATCAGTCACACCGGTATGATGTTTCAGGGGAAGAAAGCCATGCTGGAGATCTTTGAGGATATTTCAGAAAAAAAGGAGATTGAGAAGAAAATAAAATTATTGGCATATTCTCTGGAGAGCATCAGCGAATGTGTTTCAATTACCGACAACAATGATGTAATTATTTATGTAAATAATTCTTTTCTAACCATTTACGGATACAAATCCGAAGAGTTAATCGGTCAGCACACCAGTATTTTACGGCCTATAGATTGGGAATACCAGCATGTCAGGGACATTCTGCCGGCCACCATTGAAGGCGGATGGAGAGGCGAAATCATGAACCGAAGGAAGGATGGTACAATCTTCCCAATATTACTTTCAACCTCGATTATCAAAGATGATCACGATAATCCGCTGGCTTTGATTGGAGTGGCCACCGATATCTCCGATATGCTTAAATCCAGACAAGAGTTGATTTCTGCCAAAGAGATGGCCGAAGAGAGCAACCGTCTTAAATCGGCCTTTCTAAACAACATGAGCCACGAAATTCGGACACCGATGAACCATATCATGGGATTTTCGAGTTTGATGTCAGAGGCCGATGATCAAGATAAAGATGAATATGCCGCAATTATCCTGAACAGTTCGAACCAATTATTGACCCTGATCGAAAATATGATACTCCTGTCGCGGCTGCAAAGCGAAAAACCGGAGCTCGACCAACAGCCTTTAGAACCAGCAGATCTGATCACCAATCTTGGCGCAAGGATCCAGGCAGAATGCCAGAAAAAGAATATCAACCTGATCCTTAAAATTCCAAAAGATATTCCTCACCTTTCCATTCTGTCAGACCACGAAAAAATCAAGCAAATCCTCATCAATTTGACATCTAATGCAATCAAATATACTGCCGAAGGATTTGTGGAAATTGGTTACGAGATCAGGCAACACAATTTGATTTTTTATGTAAAAGATAGCGGAATGGGAATTCCACCACACGAGCGTGAAAAGATTTTTGAATCATTTTACCGCTCCGACATGGCCATATCCAAAGCCATTGGTGGCACGGGCCTCGGGTTAGCCATCGTGAAAGAGTTGGTAAGTTCGCTGAACGGCACATATTGGTTGGAATCAGAGGTGGGAAGCGGATCCTGCTTCTATTTCTCCATTCCGATGGTTCGGTCAAAAGAAGCGATTGATTTAGAAAAATCAGCTCACAGCCCTCATCAAAAGTTGAAGGATCTCTCCATTTTAATTGTTGACGACGAACAAATAAACTTCCTGTATCTCGAAATTTTACTCAAAAATAGCATCAAAAGAATTGACCATGCTTATACTGGCAAAGAGGCCTTGGAAAAAATCTCACAGCAATCTTACAACATGATTTTCATGGACTTAAAGATGCCGGAAATGAATGGTTACGATGCTACAACCAAGATAAAACAAAGTTATCCGAATATTCCTATCATTGCGCAGACGGCCTACGCCTCCATCGAAGACAGGGAAAAAGCGTTACTTGCAGGATGTGATGATTTTATCGCCAAACCCATCAAGAAAAATACCCTATTAGAGGTGATTCAAAAATATAGTTAGGAATATTGCTTTCTATGGACAAAAAAACAGATTCGCTTTCACTGGAAAATCTCCAAATTCAAACTCTTTTAGAGCGTGTGAATGCCGGAGTGGTGATTCATGCATCTGATACTTCTATCCTTTTGGCAAATAAAGAAGCATCACGCCTTCTTGGATTATCGATTGCACAAATGCTGGGGAAAGTTGCCATAGATCCGGCTTGGCGCTTCATAAGTGTGGATGGCAGTGATTTACCAATTGATGAATACCCGGTTGCAAAAGCCGCAGCCTCCATGCAATCATTTGAAAATTATATTATCGGTATCAATAGGCCAAATTATAAGGATCTGGTTTGGGTAGAGGTAAATGGTTATCCTGAGTTTAACAAGAATGGCGATCTGAGTTATCTGGTGATAACCTTTGTAGATATAACCGCCCAAATTGAATCACAGAAGGCGCTGATTGAAAGTGAGAACATGTTTTCCAGGGTTTTTCAAAATAGTCCGGGAATCATGATGATCACAACTTTACACAAGGGAATTGTCCTGGAGACAAACCAAAATATCCAACAATCTGGCTATGCAAGTGAAGAGATAATAGGAAAATCCCTTATTGACATTGATTTCTGGAACGATTCGTCAGACAGGATCCGTTTTTATAAGATAATGATAAAAGAGGGTAAAATCGAAAACTTTGAAGCCAAATTCAGAAGGAAAACTGGTGAAATTTATACTTGTCTGATCTCAGGCGAGATCATCAAATTTCGGGGTGCAGAGTGTATTGTAAGCACTATGATCGATATTTCTGGCCGGAAAAAGTCAGAAAACGAAATAAATACCTTGTATGAGATAGTCCAGGGAGTCGTACAAACTTCAGATCTTTATGAACTGCTGAAACTGATACATCATTCGCTGAAAAAGGTTTTGTATGCCGAAAACTGCTTTTTTGCACTTTATGATGAAAATACCGGATTTTTCCATTTCCCCTACTTTGTGGATCAATTTGATGATGTAATCGCCCCGAAGGCATTGTTAAAAAGTTGTACCGCATACGTTTTTCGTACCGGAAAATCGATGCTGATTGACCGGGAAATGTTTGATCAACTTTCGATGCTCAATGAGGTTGAATTGGTCGGTTCGATGTCGCCAAGCTGGATTGGTGTACCTTTGAAAACATCTTCCCATACAATAGGGGTGTTGGTGTTACAGCATTACTATGAGGAGCATATTTACAACGATCACCATCTCCAATTTTTGGATTCAATCGGTGGCCAGGTTGCCAATGTCATTGAACGAAAAAGGGCCGAAGAGGAGCTCGCAAAATCCAACTCTTTGATCGCTGCCACACTCGAATCAACGGCAGATGGAATCCTGGTTGTTGATAGAAATGGAAAAATCACCAACTACAACCGAAAATTTGTTGAACTTTGGCAGATTCCTGAAACCATCATCGCTTCTAATGAAGATCATGAGTTACTTGCCTTCGTTCTGGAGCAGCTATTGGATCCTGATGGATTTTTGAATAAAGTCATCGAACTGTACAACAATTACGAAGAGACTTCCACAGATTATATTGAATTCAAAGATGGCAGAACTTTTGAACGCTATTCACAATCACAAATCTTTAATGGTGAATGTGTCGGCCGTGTTTGGAGTTTCCGTGATATCACCATCCAAAAAAACGCGCTGAACTCATTGCGGGAAAGCGAAGAACAATTGCGTGAGCTCAACGCGACAAAGGACAAATTTTTCTCTATCATAGCGCATGATTTGAAAAGTCCATTTTCCGGGATACTCGCATTCAGCAATATATTGGCTGACCAAATCAAACAAAAAGATTATCACAATATTGAAGAGTATGCCGAAATCATTCAAAACTCATCTCAGAAAGCGATTGATCTGTTGATTAACCTGGTAGACTGGTCACGTTCCCAGTCAGGCCGGATGGATTTCAATCCTCACATAACGGATGTTAGCGCTATCATTCATGAAGTTTCCGAATTACTAAAAATAACTATGTTGCAAAAATCGATCCTCCTAACCAAGAACATCGAACCCTTAATCATGGCCCTGGTCGACAAAGAAATGATATCCAGTGTATTGCGAAACTTAATTTCCAATGCCATCAAATTCACCCAACCGGGAGGAAGCATTGACATCAAAGCTGAAAAGATTGGGCATGAGTTAAAAATCACGGTTGCTGACACCGGAATAGGAATGTTAAGAATTGACTTGGAAAAACTGTTCAGGATTGATCAAAGCTACTCTAAGCCAGGAACACAAAATGAAAAAGGCACTGGACTGGGACTAATTCTTTGTAAGGAGTTTATTGGCATTCACAAGGGATCAATCTGGGCCGAGAGTGATGCCAACAAGGGAAGCCGTTTCTGCTTTACAATTCCTGCCATCGAATAGCCAGTCTCTTTGACCTATTTTTTCTTACCGGGATGTAAAGGAAGAGTGAAACAGAAAAGCGAGCCTTTCTCAGCGCCGGGCCCGTCGGGATCGCTTTCAACCCAAATTTTGCCACCAAGCATCTCTACATATGCTTTTGAAATCGACAATCCTAGTCCAATCCCCTGAAATGCCCTTTTATCACCAACATCTGCCTGAATAAACCTGTCAAAAATGGCTTTTTGTCGCCCTTTTGGTACACCTATACCCTGGTCTTTGACGAATACCTGAATGGCGGTTGCATGCGGTTTCCCAATCACATTGTATCCAATTTCAATGATGCCATGATCGCTGAATTTGATGGCATTTTTAACGAGATTGACCAGAATATCATGCACCTTCAATCGATCAGTTTTTATGATGGACTCACAGGATGGGACCGCATTTTTGAAAGACATCTTCAGGTCTTTCTCTTCTGCAATTTTATGATAGGAATGGTAAATTTGTTCAATCAGTTCATTCAGGTTTGTTTCCATCAGGTGAAGCCTCATCTGTCCAGATTCAATTTTCGAAATAGTGATAATCTCCTCCATCAGATTGAGCATACGAATTCCGCTTTTTTCAATAATAGATACATATTCCCTCGACTCCTCAGGAGAGAGTCTGGGCTCTTTGAGCAATTCTGCGAAGCCTAGAATACCGTTCATGGGTGTTCTGATTTCGTGACTGATATTAGCCAGGAAAGCCGATTTCAATCTGTCGCTCTCTTCCGCCTGCTCCTTGGCTGCAATCAGATCAGCATTTAATTTCTTCTGTTCCGTAATATCCTGGTTGATTACCTGGTAATGCTTCTCCCCATTCCACAAAACTTCGTTCCGGAGGATCTTCACATACCGTGTTTCATGGTTCCTTCGAACAATACTTAGCTCATATTCAAGAACATCTTTCCCCAAATGACGTATCTCTTTTCTCTCAAGGTGTTGCCTGTAACTCTCGTCGGTATAGCGCTCCTTTGCAGGGGTGTTGACAAACTCTTCAAGGCTCTCAAATTCATAGATATCAAGGAAAGCCCTGTTTGCATAAACCGTGTAACCTTCTACCGTAACAATTCTTATGCCAAGTGGGGATTCCGATATAGAGCGTCTGAAATTTTCCTCCGACTGCAACAGTTGTTTCTCTGCATTTAGTCTGGCCAGATGCGTCTGAGACTCTTTAAAAGCCCTGAATATAGCAGGAACAAGCCGATCCAATCTATTTTTAAGCACATAATCAGTTGCTCCGTTCAACAAAGAATCAATGGCGGCATCTTCCCCCATGGTTCCGCTCAAAAAGACAAAAGGAATATTGGGAAACTTCTCTTTAACAAAAAGAAGCGCCTCCGATCCGCTATAGCCGGGCAAGTGAAAATCGGACAGGATAATATCAAAATTCATCTTTTCGAGGCTGGACTGAAATTCCTCCTCGGAGTCTGTCAAACAATATTCAAACTTTATATTGGCCTTACTGAGAATTGATTGTACAAGCTTTGAATCATCCTCATTGTCTTCAAGATGAAGTATTTTGATAGTATGCCCGATCATTCATCCAAATTTAAATTTCCGACACTAATATTTTGTTTTCAAAAATGGCTACAGCCAAGGCGTTCCTTTTCCGGTTTAGCGTACTTAAAGCTACTAAAATTGTGTATACAAACACATTTCGACGAAAAATTATGTATGAATTTTATTTAAAATACTGCAAATCATACTGTTAAAGAAAATGTCTGAGAAATCTCCTATTTTCATTACGAAATAAGTAAAAAAAATATTTTATATAGTTTCAAACTAATAATTATTGCTTTAATTTGCATAATAGAAATAATACGAAAGATACTGCGCAACTTAGTGAAATAATCCAGACTATTAAAGAAGGGAAAAATGAAACATACAATTTCAACTTCGACAGGAAGTCATACCTGGAAGGAAATTCTTCAGCAGCCACACGCGTGGATTAATACTTACAACCTTATCAAAGCAATAAAAAAGGAGATTTGTTTATTTCTTGACACTGTCCTATCGGATAATGTGGATATAATACTCACAGGGGCCGGAAGCTCGGCCTTTATCGGAGAAGCTGTCCAGGGTGAATTGCTAAAAAGCAGTAATTTAATTGCCCGGTCTATCGCGACAACAGATATTTTAACACATCCTGATCGTTTCCTATCAAAAGAAAAGAAAACTTTGCTTGTTTCATTTGCGCGTTCAGGGAACAGCCCGGAGAGCATTGCTGCAGTTCATGTCGTCAACAGACATTGCACCGAATCTTTTCACCTGATCATTACATGCAATCCTGATGGTCAACTCTACCTTGATGCTGGAGATCACAATTCCCTTAAGATTTTATTACCACCCGAAACCAATGACGTAAGTCTGGCAATGACAAGTAGCTTTACTTCCATGATGTTGGCCTACATTTTGATCGCCCGGATTAACACCATTGATGAGGAGGAAGTGAAAGTAAAGGAACTTGCCGGCTGGATAGATACCATGCTGACCGAAAAATCTGAAGCTGTATATAAGATCGCCACTCTTGATTTTAACAGAGCTGTCTTTCTTGGATCCGGGCCCCTCCAGGGTACTGCTCACGAAAGTCATCTTAAGTTACAGGAACTTACCGATGGTTATGTGATATGCAAATTCGACACTTTCCTTGGATTTAGGCATGGCCCAAAAGTTGTGATAAACGATAAAACCTTAATCGTTTTTCTTTTCTCTGATGATGAAGTTTCGAGGCAGTACGAGGTTGACCTGGTGAAACAAATAAACTGTGGAAACAAAGGGATAGCCCAGGTTTCAATATCGGCCAAACCAATACAAATTGATAATTGCCAGCTGACGCTTGACATTTGCTACCAGAGCAAAGTGGAAATCCCGGATATCAGTTACCTGTGTGTGGGCCACGTAGTATTTGCCCAAATGCTTGGATTCTATAAATCTGTATTATTAGGATTAGATCCCGATTCCCCGTCAGTATCCGGTACAATCTCCAGGGTGGTGGAAGGTGTAAATATTTATAATTGAAATAAAATGGAAGTATTGGAAAAGGACATCCGGATTAATGCCAGTGTAACAGGACAACCAGTTACAGAATTTATTCTTGGGCGGATCAAGGAATTAGAACAGATTGGGCATCCGGCCAGGACCTTACTGGCAGTATGTCCTAACTCATTCTCAGTAATAAAAGCTGCATTGAGGGCGGCAAAACGGAATAATGCACCCATCAAATTTGCCGCTACATTAAACCAGGTTGATTTTGACGGCGGCTATACCGGTCTAACGCAGGATGACTTTGTCAGGTTCCTGAGAAGGGAAGCCCAGGCTGTAAATTTCAGGGGCGTTATGATTGTTGCGATTGACCACGGT
>JBBIUJ010000127.1:0-11141 GCA_037440345.1 Prolixibacter sp. | reverse complement strand
AGGAAACATTTGACCTTACCGATTATTGGATTTCCTATTCATGGATCAACGCCCGTCGCGATTACAAAGATTACCAGATGTCGGCCACTCCAACTTATGTTTCGGAACACAATTTGTCGGTGGTGTACAAACGTTTTCTGGAAAGATTCAGGACGTATGCTTCGGTGACCTATTCGTTTGCAAGCAGCCGCCCCTATCACGATCCGAACCTTCCTGGATTTATGAATGCTAAAACACAGTCGTACAACGACATCAGTTTAAGTCTGACTTACCTGATGAAAATCTTCAGGAGACAGTCGGTTTTGCACCTGATGGTCAATAATCTGCCCGGATTCGACAATGTTTATGGATATAATTTTTCGGTTAAACCGAATGCTTCAGGTTATTATGAATCAACACCCATCAAATCGCCTTTTGTGCGGCAAACCATTTTGCTCATATCAATTATGTTTTAATCAGAAAATAGAATTTAAACATCACAAAAATGAAAAAGTTAATTTTTACACTTGTATTGGTTTCGCTATTCAGTAATCTATTTGCGGGCGAAAACTATCAGAAGGCCATCACCCAGTCGGTCAAAGAACTATTTCAGGCTAAGACTATTCCTGAATATGTTGAGGTAGCCAACCAGTTCGAGCGAATTTCGAACATCGAAAAGAGGGAGTGGTTACCCTTGTATTATGCCTCCTTTGCCTACATCATGATTAGCTTTCGGGAGACAGAAAATGCGAAGAAGGATCAATACCTCGATCAGGCACAAAAATATCTGGACCAGGCAATGGCAATCGACCCCAACGAGTCTGAATTGCATATGCTGCAGGGTTTTCTCTACCCTTCACGCATAAACATAGACCCAATGACCCGCGGGATGACCCTTGTGGCAGTGATGAACAAATCGCTCGACAAAGCTTTGGAACTAAACCCGGACAATCCGCGTGTTTATTACCTCCGCGCTACCATGACTTTTCACACTCCCGAAGCTTATGGTGGTGGGGCTGACAAAGCGCTTCCAATGTTTCAGCTTGCCGAGGAAAAATTCAGGATTTTCAAGCCCAAAAATGCAATTTCACCCAATTGGGGAAAAGAGATGAACGATTCCGAACTGAAAAGTGCTCAGGATTTGGTAAAGAAGTAGTTTTATTCAGTAAATTCGATCAACCGGAACGAGAAAATAAGCGAAAATGAAAATCAATCGAAAGGAGCTACTATGGCAGATTCCAGCATGGATGCTGTTGCTAATTGTAATAGGGAACCTTATAATGCTGTCCGTTACTAAGTTTGAATATATTACAGTGCAAATGATCATTGATGGTTCGATCAATTCGGTACTCATAGGTGGTTTATTTATGCTGGGAATAACGTGGATGGTTGCAACACTTGATCGAAAACTTCCCTGGTTGCAAAATCCGCTTAAGCGGTTGATCGTTCAGTTCTTTGTTACCATTGGGCTATCTGCGGTAATTATCGTACTCGCGATCTTTCTGACCAGTTTATTATGGCGCCAGCAGATGAATTCCGGCTTTTTTATCGAAACCGGCACTTTTATGGTAAAGGTTGCCTTTACATTCGTTTTCTTGGGCTCGCTGATTTCGAATGCGATCATGTTTTTTAAGAAGTGGAAAGAGGCAGCCGTTCAGCAGGAGAAGCTCAAGAGAGAGCAATTGGCTTTGCAATACGAAGCCCTGAAAAGCCAGGTGAACCCTCACTTTCTCTTTAACAACCTGAATTCGCTTACATCACTCATCAATACCAATCCCGAAAAGGCGATCGATTTTGTGAAGAAACTTTCGGAAGTCTACCGCTACGTGCTCGATCAAAAGAACAACGAACTTGTTGCTCTCGAAGATGAGTTAAAATTTCTGGAATCCTATGTTTTCCTGCAAAAAATAAGGTTCGAATCAAATCTGGATGTGAAGATTGCCATTCAGGCCGGTAACTACAAAGTCATCCCGTTATCCATTCAAATGCTCGTCGAAAACGCCATCAAGCACAATGAAATATCGGATAAAAATCCTTTGATTATCCGCATTTACGCCTTGGAGGATGGTTTTCTGACCGTTGAAAACAAGCTTCAACGAAAAATTGGATCTGAGGGAAGTGGAAGCGGTATCCAAAATATTAAAGAACGGTATCAGTTTTTCACAAACAAAAAAGTGACGATTGCTGAGAGCCACAGTGATTTCGTGGTTCGTATTCCATTGCTAACAGATTGAAATAGCCATGAGAATATTTTCATACCAAATGAAAATGAGTGTGTGGGTATTCCATGCGACCATAAAAAAACAAATTATACACGCATGAAAAGATGTATAAAGTACTGATCATTGAAGACGAAAAGCCTGCGGCTGAATGGTTGAGGCAACTGATCCTGAAATTTGATCCTCAGATTTCGGTGCTAGCTGTCATTGATTCAGTAAATGGCGCTGTTGAATGGTTTCGGCAGAATCCTGCTCCTGATCTGGTTTTTATGGATGTCCAACTTGCAGATGGTCTGAGCTTTGGGGTGTTCGAGCGTGTGAATATGACTTCTCCGGTGATTTTTACAACGGCCTATGAGGAATATGCCATCAAAGCTTTCAAGGTAAACAGCGTTGACTATCTACTTAAGCCGATCGCATACAACGAACTGGAAGCGGCATTTCAGAAATTTGGCGATAGGGCCAGCCATTCCCAATCACCTCCTGCTGTTACCATTGAACTGTTGAATAGAGTAAAGGAGATGCTTCAGAAACAATACAAAACCAGATTTGTGATAAAAGTGGGAGAGCACCTGAAATCCATTGCTGTTGAAGATATTCTCTTTTTTTACAGTCTCGAAAAGGCTACTTTTCTCTGTACTTCTGATTTTAAAACCTACCTCGTTGATTATTCACTCGACCGCATTTCTGAGATGGTGGATGAACACCAGTTTTTTCGCATCAACCGAAAGTACATACTAAGCAATCGTTCCATTGCTGACATTGTTTTTTACTCCAACAGCCGACTGAAAGTCAAATTGAAAAAGGCGGACGAAGAGAGCATAGTCGTTAGCAGGGATAAAGTCGCAAACTTCAAGGAATGGCTTGATTTGTAGTTATTTAATTGGCGTGAAATCAAAAACTGACGGGGTGACTCTTAGTGACCCCGTCAGTTTCATTATGCTGCCATTACCTATTCAGCCAATTTTTGAATTCCGGGACCCGTTCCCGGGCAACAAAAATGTCAGGATCATCGATCCCATCAATTTTCAGGCGAAGCCGCGAATTAGTCCATGCAAGAATATTGGTACAGGTTTGAATGGAAACAATGTATTTGCGGTTAATCCTAAAGTGTATTTCCGGGTCAAGCATTTGTTCTATTTGATCGAGCGTATATTCTATGTTATAGTTATGTTTGTCGGATGTCAGAAGATAAGTTCCTTTCTCCAGACTAAAGAATACCAGAATTTCTTCGACAGGAATACTTTTGATTTTGTCGCCAACCTTGACCATAAACCGCGACTTAAAACTTTTCCCATAGGTATGGTTGGTCAACCTTAACACCTTTTCCAGTATCAGGCCTGGAGAAAATTGTCTGGCTTTTTCGATGGCTTTGCTGAGCCTCTCTTCCTCAATGGGTTTAAGTAAATAGTCGATACCACTGGTTTTGAACGCATCGATGGCATAGTGGTCGTATGCAGTGGTAAAAATGATTGGACATCGCACATCGAATTGATTGAAAATCTCAAAACACAACCCATCGGCAAGTTGGACATCCGAAAAAAGGAGCTCAGGCTCAGGATTGGTCCGCAGGTATTTCAGTCCATCACGAATTGAATCCAGTTTGGCAATTACGATCATGTTTGGGGCGACTTTCGCGAGTAAACGCTCCAGGTGATTGGCTGCTCTTGGTTCGTCTTCCAAAATAATTACCTTCATTTTTCCGTCAATTTTAGTATGGGTATTCGAACCATAAATTGCTCCTCAGACGGAAGGATTTCAATAGGTCGGTCACAAAAGAATGCAAATTGTTGAACAATGTTTCTCAAGCCGGTTTTCATTGAGTCCTCACCCACATTTTTCGGTCGCAGCCCATTGGTAACTTCCAGAAAATTATTGTACTTCCGGATAGTAATACGAAGGGGATAAGTCTCGGAAACCTCGTTGTGTTTAACTGCATTTTCAATGAGAAGTTGTAAGGTCATTGGCACAATGTAATCTGCGCTATCGGGTTTTACATCAACAATTATTTCCAACTTTTCTTCGAACCTGGTTTGAAGCAAAAAGATAAATGAATGAATAAATTCCATTTCATCTTTCAGTGGGACCAGTTCTTTGTCGCGACTATCGAGTACATAACGAAAAAGGTCGCTCAACTGCCGGATAAACTTTACAGCTGTAGCCTGGTCGTCGTAAACCAGGTCGCTCAGCACATTCAGGCTGTTGAAAAGGAAATGGGGATTGATCTGATTCCGTAAGGATTCATATTTGTACACCATCATCTCCGCTTTCAATTTTTCAGCCTGGATCACCGAATTCTTCCACGCAAAAAAGAAGCCGACCGCGGTAAAAATTAACGTAATAATTAAAGAAATCAACAAGGTGACTGGAATGGATGCTACAATCCATGGCCATGACTGTGAGGGTAATATGCCTCTCCAAATATAGTAATTGACAAATTGCATTACTACATAGGCAAATATAGAATAGGCCAGAAAAGTAAAGATCTGGACAAAAACCTTTTTTACCGGAGCTTTTATCCAGGAAATCTTTTGGTCGATTAGCCTGTAAATAAAACTCAGTCCAATCCATTGTGTTATGCAGATGCTAAAAGTCCAAACAAATATGACAAGAGAAGTTTTTACATCTTGCAGCGCATTTGCCATCAAAACCAACATTAGCAAGATACCTAAGGCGACATTGGCCAAAATGAGTTTTGCCAACTTGAATGATTTTTCACGTAATTCCGGAATCTTCATTTGGAATTTAGTATTTAGGATACTTGTTGTAAATGTAAAGATAAATCCGCTCTCTGCCCCATGCTCTCAGCCCTCTGCAATTACTGGCAACCTTTTACAATTCCCTCAGCCTGATCTTTACCCCATGCCGGATCTATTGGCGATTTCGGTTTGAAATTGTCCCAGGTGGCCAGAAGTTCTTTGGCTTGCGGACAGAACGATTTTGGATCCTGGCCAAAAAACCTTGCCGAACCTATATCTCCTTGTAATTTGATCAGTCGGGCACGCGGATTGGTGGGATCCAAAGCCAGCGCTTTGCCTACAGATTGTCCGGAGAGCGCACTATACTTCTGTCCGCGCTCCATCGGATTGACAACCAGACGTGCAGTAAAATAAAAAGATTGCAAAGTAAAAACCTCGGCTTCGTTTGGCACCATGGCAACCAACTTATTGACAGACTTTTCTGCTTCATCAAGGTAACTATCTTTTTTTACGGCATCGCCCTGTTCTATAAAACTCATAACGATGTTACAATAGGCATGATAATACAAAGGCAACCATTCTGTTTTTTCTACATTGGCAATCATTTGGAATTTGTTGCCCAAAGCCTGAAAATCGGCTACCGTTCTGCAAGATGAAAATTGACCAAGCGCTTCGCCCATGGATTGGGAAAATTCCGGTTTCTGCGCGATAGAAGCCATGTTAACTAACAGAACAGCAATCACTAGCGTAATTTTTTTCATAGCATTTTTAATTTGTAATCTGTAATTTTTAATTTGTATTTATTTCTCTCTTTACTCAATTTTATCAAGCTGATTGGCTTTTCCTTTTTTTGTCAATGTAATGAAACAAGCTACAACGAAGAAGCGGTTCGAGCTGGGCTTGATCGATGAGCTTGGATATTGCCCGGAAGCATCAATCGCATCAGCATATTGTCGTCCGAATTCATTTTTGAACCCGGTAATATTGGTGACTGCGCCATAAAAAATGATGTTTTGCCGATACAGGAAACTCCAGCTCAGGTCCAGGCTTCTGTATGGTTTCATCAGTTCGCCGTTAAAAACCGTAGAATTGGGATTGTTGTACACACGAGGTGACGAATACTTGAAATTTGCCCCTGCCTGAGAACGTAACCCTGCGAACCAGTGTTTGTAAACCACCGAGAAATTGTGTTTACTGGCAAAGGTTGGGATAGCTTCAGTTGGGAAATTGCGGTAATTGCGTTTGGTATCCAGGTATGAATAGGATATCCAGTAGTCACCATTTTTTATTGTTTTATTGTCTCTCCAGAAAAAGTCAAGCCCTTTTGCGTAGCCGCTGCCCAAATTAGAGTAGCTGGTTGGGAGATAAAATGCATCACCGTTTTGTTTGACCAGATCCTTGTAATCTTTGTAATACAGCTCTATTTTAATGGTTCGTTCATTGATGGAGGATTGGTAGCTAAATGTATAATGATCTGCCCTTTCCGGCTTAATTTGGTTAGTATAGAGCAAATAATCGTCTACAGGATTCTGGTAAAACCAACCATAAGCCAGGGAAAACTGACTATTCCCGTTTATTTTATATGCTGTCGATAAGCGCGGCGATACTTTTAATCTTTTCAGGTAGTCTGAATATTCCATACGGGCGCCGGCACGTATTGTAAAATTTGAGGATGCATAAACCTGGGCTTCGGTGAAACCCGAGAAATTGTTATTAACAAACCGATTGTCATGGGTTTCGGTTTGTGTTGCTACATTTTGCCCGAATGACTTTGCTGAAAATTCCCCTCCAAATTTTAAGATGAATTTGTCGCTGAATGTATGAGTGAACACATTCTTTAGAAATACTCCCTGAATTTTTTTGTTGACAGAGGTTTGATCAAACCCAATATTGTCTTTGTTGTTTGTAAATGAAGCGGCAGAATTCATGCTCCAGTTTTCACCCAGTTTGCCGTTCCATGAAGTATTTAAAAAATAATTGTTGTTGGATAGTTCATAGTCAAAGGGTTTTCCTCCCTGGTTCAGGTTTTCCTGACTCAGGATAAAACTACTCCTGCTGAGACTTGAATAAAGCTTAAACATGCCTGTTTTACCTGTTTTTTGACGAATGCTTAAAGCGCCGTTGCCCGACTCCGGGGCTCGGGTCCAACTGTAATTCTGCGGGGCAATGCTCATATAAGGCTGTAGATTGTTGTAGCCGAATGATCCGGTCACTGCGCCGTTTTTCCATAATTTTGATCCGGCGACTTCCGCACCAACTGAAAGCACCGAAAAATCGAGCTGATCTTCAGCCGGCATATCGTTTGTATTGAGCAGGAGCACCGACGAAAGCGCCTGACCGTACTCTGCCGAATATCCACCAGTGCTGAAAACCATTCCTTTAAACATGAAGGGATTAAATCTTCCACGGGTAGCGAGATTGGGTGCAGTTGAATTGTAAGGAACTGAAACAAGCGAACCATCAATGTATGTTTGCGATTCTTCACTGTCCCCGCCTTTTACAAATAATCGGCCCGACTCACCATTGGTTGTCGTTCCTGGTAGTGTCTGCAAGGCCCCGTACATATCGCCGGCAGCACCGGCAGTGGTCATCATGTCGAGTGGAGTAATGGTTACCGCACGTTTTTTGTCACCGGCTTCGAATGTTCCTGCCGTAATAGTCACTGCATTCAACTGGTTAAATGCCTCTTTTAATTGAACATTGATCCGAATGGTATCGCCTTTCAATTCCACTTTGCGCATAAATTGTTCGTACCCTACAAGTCCGACAACTACATCAAAGGAGCCGGTTTTGGTCGATTTAAATTTAAAAACACCTTTTTCGTTGCTGGAGGTCCCATCATAGGTTCCCTTTAAATAGACATTTGCCCCTGCCATTGCCACGCCATTTTCCTCGGTTACTTTACCGGTAATGACGGTTTGTGCAAAAATATTCAACCCGGACAGTGAAAAAAGCAGATAAAGAAGTAAACCTCTCATGGCAATGGCTATTTTTTGGTTTTCGATTCAAAGGTGGCACAACACCAATAAGATTCAAAAATTAAGGTGATGAACAGTGAAATTTGACGGATGAATAGCAGAAAATGTCGGATATATGTTTTTTGTCAGATGCTTCTGTTATATAGGTTAGAAGCAATTAACTCAGGAGATTTACAAAAAAAAATCCCGCAAGAAATGAATGAATTTCACTTCATGTGGGATGAATGTTTTTAATCAACTGACGGGGTCACTCTTAGTCACCCCGTCAGTTTTATGAATATTACTATATAATCACCTGTTAATATGCGATTTGCGGGTAAACCTTAATTTACCCCCAACAACTCCAAAAGTTGCTCCATTTGCGAAAAGTCGGAGATGATGATGTCTGCGCCTGCTTTGATCAAACGGGTGCGCTTGTGGGTATTCAGTCCGTATCTGCGTTGTTCGTTGCTCGCAAGCCCGACTGTAATGCCGTTGCGCTTATGCGTTTCGCGGATCTCAACCGGACCATCGCCGAAGGTGATGATCTGTCCGGATTCAGTAGTGCCGATGGAATCAAGGATTTTATCCAGGACAATCTTCTTGGCTTCCTTGTTGATATCGCCAACAGCCCCGTAAATCCTGCCTTCGAATAGGTAGTCATAACCAAGCGCTTTGGCTTCACTCTTCACATCCTCTTCATCGGTGCCGCTTGCCAGGTAGAGTTTGACACCCGCCTGATAGAGACGTGTTAAAAATGGGACGGCGTTTTTAATGGTGAAATCTTCCAGGGTGAGCTCGGCGCGTTGTAATTTTTTCTCGCGCTCTTTCACCATTAAAAGTAACTCGTCATTATAGATTTTTTTATACCCAAAAATATCCAGAATCTCCTCTTCGGGTACGCAACCAAACTCTTTGACCAGTTCGATCAACCCCTTCATCTGTACCAGGGTCTGGATGCCTGTTGTTTTGTCAATGAATTCTGCAACCCGTGTTTCCACTCTGTGGTAAAGGGCATCATCCGCCTCTTTGTATTTCTTGCCAAGAATGGCCTTGATCATCATGGGGTTCATGATCTCTTCCCATCCTTCGCGAAGGGTTGAAATAGTTCCGTCGTGGTCGAAGATGGCATACTTTGGACAGACATCTTTGTGCATGAGTGACTGATCGACGATCTCAATTTCGCTTTCTCCCAGGTATTTGGCCATACGGATCTCTTCTGCCAACTCGTGATGGTAGATAAAATCGCTATGTTCGCCGATGTGCAGGATCTCTTCCGGTGTGGCCGTACCGCACTGGAACAATTTTTGAACGGTTACTCCGGCGACGAGCGCACCCAATTCAGCGGCTTCCTGCATCGGGTATCCTGCTGCAAGGGCGCCTGCGGCACCGGCCAGGTAGCTGTCGCCAGCACCTACGGTATCCACTTTTGACATGATCATCAGTCCGGGGACTTCGGAGATACCGTTGGCATCGATTGTCAGCGATCCTTTGCTTCCTCGGGTAACGAACAGTGGCTTGCCGAATTTTGCGAACAATGTTTTGGCCGAAGAGACCACTTCTGAATAGCTTACAACTTCATCCGGTTTCTTGTTGAGGCCGCAAAGACGTGCAGCCTCGGTGTCATTCATTTTACGGATCGCTCCATCGTAAAAGTCGTTGAAATTACGGCTGTCGACAATAAAGCTCTTTTTAGGGAATTTTTGGATCACCTCTACCAATCGCTTCCTGAAATATTCGGTATGGATACCGGAGGGTACCTGTTGGTTGATGATCACCAGATCTACTTCAGGAACCGCCTTTTCCAAACTTTCAATCAACCTGTCCGCCGTCCCTTTCGAAAGCACATTGTAATTGCCAAAGTCGACCCTGTTGAGTTCGAAATCATCGATGTATGGCTTGGCATAGGTATGGGTATACCACTCCTCCTCCTGCACCAGCAGATTGGTCGGGTCGATGCCGGTGGCTGTCATGATCTTTTTCATCTCTGCCCCGAAAGGATCGGTGCCAATCACGCCAAAGGCCCGGATCTCTTTGATGCCGATAGCGGCCAGGTTGTTGGTTACATTTCCTGCTCCCCCCAACGAGTACCGCTGTTGTCTGACGGGCCGGGTAGCCTGGTTTGTTTCGACGGAAATTTCGCTCATCGCCTCATCGATGAACCAATAGGCGTCACAGCAGAAATCGCCCAATACGGCAATCCTGACGGCACTGATATCCTGTAGTAATTTTTGTAGTTCTTGCTTCTTCATATAAAATTGAGTTATGAGTTATGAGTGAGGATGTTGTTAATTGTTGCTCATGGAGGGTGGGGCGGAGGTAGGATCGCTTCCCCAATTTTTATTGGGTTTGGCCCCCATCCGGAAGATCAATTTGCCTCCGTTTTGGATGGTTGCATGGTCGAACCATGACTTGTTCAATGGTTGGCCATTTAATGTGGCGGATTGGATGAATTTGTTTTCTTTGGAGTTGTTAATGGTCTCGATGACAAACTCCTTTGCTTTGTTAAAGGATTTATCCAGATGGAGAGTGACCTTCTCGAATTCAGGACTTCCGATTAAACAGACATTCTGTCCGGGCGCGACGGGGTAGAAGCCCATCGAACTTAAAACGTACCAGGCTGACATTTGGCCCATGTCCTCATTGCCGCACAATCCCGCGGGCCCTGAACTGTATAAACTGTCTGCAACCGTTCTGACAATATTTTGCGTTTTCCATGGCGCCCCCGCGTAATTAAACAGATAAGCCGTGTGATGGCTTGGTTCATTGCCATGGGCATATTGACCGATCAGTCCGGTAATATCTGAAACGCCGCTTTTTACTTCAGAACTGATGGTAAAAAGGGAATCCAACCTTTCAACAAAACGTTTGCGTCCACCCTCCATTTGAATCAGGCCGTTCACATCATGGGGTACAAACCAGGTGTATTGCCAGGCATTCGCTTCGGTATAATGCCGGTCCTTTCCATGCCCGACAAAAGTAGGATCAAATGGCGAAAGCCACGATCCATTCTTGCTTTTGGGGCGGGCAAATCCGGTAGTGACGTCGATGATGTTTTTGTAGTTGGCAGCTCTTTTCAAAAACATGTCGTAGTCGGAAACATTGCCGGCCGCTTTTGCCAACTGGGCATCGCACCAGTCGTTGTAGGCATATTCAAGGGTTTTGGATACCGATTCCTTCACCTCCTCATAAGGTACATATCCCAGTTTTTTGTAGGATTCAAGTCCGGTGCGTCCTTCAGAACGGCAGTCGGCAGGAGGGGCTACCATCGCATTTTTTCTCGCTGC
>JBBIUJ010000126.1:0-11174 GCA_037440345.1 Prolixibacter sp. | reverse complement strand
ATTTCTGCAGAGGCGCATCCTGATAATTTTACCCAAATTTCCATCAAAGATACAGGCATTGGAATTGGTAAAGAGATACAGGAATTGCTTTTCAAGATAGATTCATCCACTTCGAGGAGCGGCACAAATGGTGAGCTTAGTTGCGGATTGGGATTGCATTTGTGCAAAGAGTTCGTAACCAGCCATAATGGCAAGATTTGGGTCGAAAGTCTTAATGGGGAGGGGAGTACATTTTTTATAACATTGCCTTCCGCTTCGCAGATTGAGAATATATAAACTGCAACAAAAATCAGATTGGGAAGTCGATTGAGCGCTATGGCTGACGAAGAATTTAAGGTTGTATCAATATCTTTTCAAAGCACACTAATTCAATATTATATCACATTGTCAATTTTCCATTGTCAATTTTCCATTGTCAATTTTCCATTGTTTAAGTTATTTCTCAATCTCACAAAGTTCTCAAAGACAATCCTTTTAAGATCTGTCTCAGCCATTTTTACTTTATCGCTTACTGCATGGTAGATGGATTGGATCGAAATATCTGAATCATCTGTTTCACAAAACAGGGCAGATGGTGGTATATGGTTTATTGAATGGCTTATCTTGGAGTTGGGATTGAGGATTAGCGGGCCAACTGAAAAGTAAAATCCACGTTTTACCAGATTCTCAGTCAATTGGTCGCTGCCATTGTATCCATGTAAAACCATGGGAATGTGGTAGTGACGGGTAATTGCCAACATCTCTTCCCACGCTTTCACGCAGTGAATAATAACTGGCAGATTCATGATAACTGCCTTATTTAGTTGTAGTTCAAAAATGTCTTGTTGCAATTGAATGGGTATCTTACAAACTCTATCCAGCCCGGTTTCACCCAAAGCAACTAAATTTAAGCTGCTTCGGTGTAGGTCCAATATTCGGGAGAGTTCAGATGCGGTGAGTTTATCTGCATGCCATGGATGGAGCCCGGCAGAATATAATTGCTTTGGTAGATCAGTTTCCTCGTGTAATAACTGATTGTAAACAGTTCTCACCCCATCTGATATTGATTGTTTATGGGTATGGAAATTAATGTAATTATCCATTAATTCAATGATCAATATTTTTTAAACAAATGGAACTGTCCTTTGTTCTTTGTTGCTTGCCAGGCAGGCTTCCAGTACCCGGATGGTCATCAAAGCCTCCTCTGGTTTTACCTTTAGGTCAGCCCCGTTACGGATCGTTTCATATAGATCTTTGTAGAAATTGGCATAATTTCCCGGAATGGTCTCTATTTTGCCTTCAAAATGTACCCCATTTAGCGAAGTATTAAGTTTACCCCAGTCGCCCGGTGGCTCCTTGCCCCAATCGGGTTCATCAGGAAGTCTGTGCAACTTTAGCATCTCTTCCTGTGGATCAGTGCCCATTTTGACAAAAGATCCTTCCGTTCCATGGATGATAAACTGTGGTCCCATCTCCCTGACAAGGTAAGAACATCTGAGGGTAGCGACAAATCCTTCGTACTGGAGTCGGATATGAAATTGATCGGTTGTCCTGCCTCCGGTACGCAAGACGGATAGGTTGGCGGATATGTTTTTGGGTTTGCCAAAAAGCACCAACGCCTGGTCGACAATGTGTGGGCCAAGATTAAAGAGGACGCCGGTCCGTTCGTCACCATCCTCCTTCCATGAACCTTCCTGAATGAAGTTGCGATAGCGGTCGTAGTGGCATTCGTATTCGACAACCCTTCCCAAAAAATTGTTATCCAGTATTTTGCGCACAGTTTGAAAGCCTCCGTCCTGTCGGCGATTTTGGTAGACTGTCAACAGGACATTGTTGCGTTGGGCAATTTCAATGAGTTTTTCGGCCTCTTTGCTTGTTTTAGTAAAGGGCTTCTCAACGACAACATGTTTGCCTGCTTCCATGGCCATCTTTGCCATTTCGAAGTGCAGATAATCAGGTGTGTTGACAATAACCAATTCAACAACCGGATCGTGCAGGATCTTGTCAAAATCATTTACGATGGTTGCTTGCGGATAGTGTTTCTCTGATATCCTGTGGTTCCTTTCCAGTATCTTGTGAATTTTATACTGAGGCAGGACTTTCAGGGATGGTCCGTGAAATACCTGGCCCGACATGCCGAAAGAGCAAAGTGCTGTTACGATTGGTTTCATGGGTAATTGCTTTTTGTATAGATTTTTATTTCAATGCTTTAACGTGTCAGGAAGAAAAATTGTACTTTCAAAACCTGCAAATTTCATATAAAATCACATAGAAGAAACTGTTTAAATTTACTAACAGAATTGTTGAACCCACTTCGGGGTTCTTGAACGTAGTCTGTCATTTTCCCCCGGTTTCACCGGGGGTTATTAATATTCAAGTCCTTCGGACTTTTTTCTTCAAAAACCCTGAAAAGGGTTAAATGTCAATAACCTCCGGTGAAACCGGGGAAAATGGAACAAATGCGACGACAACCCCGAAAGGATTGAACAGTTTATAGCATTTGACAAATCTTTAAACAGCCTCTTAATTTTCAATTGTCCATCGTCCATTTTCAAGTGTCCATTGTTCACATCCACTTTTTTCGCTTGAAATAGATGATCATCAAGACGGAGGAGGAAATGCAAATAAGCCAGAATAATGGATATCCCCACTGCCATTCCAATTCCGGTAAAAACTTAAAGTTCATCCCGTAAACGCCGGCAAAAAAGGTTAATGGAATGAAAACCGCAGAGAAAATGGTAAGTACCTTCATGATTTCGTTCAACTTGAGGCTTACGCTTGACAGGTAAAGGTCCATCATGCTGGAGGTAAGATCACGCAAATTGTCGAGCGTCTCAATGATCTGTACTGAATGGTCATAAATATTTCTGAAATAGATACGGCTCTCATCCGTGATCAATTCATGGTCTGAACGCTCCATTTTGCTGATGAGTTCTCTGACCGGCCAAATTGTCTTTCCAACATAGACCAATCTGCGCTTCATCCTGTAAATGATCTCCTGATTTGCGCTGCCGGGGTTGATAATCAACTCACTTTCTGTGGCTTCTATGGTGTTTCCGATATCTTCAATGATGAGAAAATATTGATCGATCATGACATCTGCCAGGGTAAATGAAAGGTAATCACTTTTCATTTTTCTTACCCTCCCTTTGCTGACGAGGATTCTTTTGATAAGCCCGTCAAACAACTGGGATTCAGTTTCATGCAAGGAAAGGAGATAGTTTTTGCCTAGGATTAAGCTAACCTGTTCTATGGTCACATCCTTATCTTCCGGATTGATAAGCAAGGCATTAAAAATCTGGAAAATATAATTGTCCCGCTCTTCCATACGGGGTCTTTGGGTGGTATTGGCAATGTCTTCAAGGTCTAGTTGGTTGATTTGAAAAATTTCCCCCAACCGTGCTAATATTCCCAGGTCATGCACTCCTGTTACCCTTATCCATTTAATCTTGTCTGATTCGAGAAATTTTGAAAGTTGTTCAGGTTCTTCGATAGGATGTTTTTCTGCTTCAAATTCGTCGTACTCAATCAGTTCAATCTGACAAGGCTCAGTACGGGGTCTTCCCAGATATTGTAAAGTTCCGGGTGGTGTATCTTTCGCCGATACCCTGGGTACAAATTTATGAACATCAATCTTTTTGAATTTATTCTTGTTTTTCATCTTCATGGTAATGCTACACGAAGTTTATTCCTATTTTTATGCCGGATGCCATTTGGAAGTTTTCAGTATAAAAATAGAAATATTAATTTCCATCCCAACAAATAAAATCGAAGATGAAAAAAATTAAGATTCTGATATCAGTACTTTTCATATTTTCAATTGTTCACCTGAAGGGTGAAAATCCCGGCGATATTTCAATTCAAAAACTAACCAAAGCTGATTTTTATCAAAAGGTTATGAATCTTGAAAAGAGCCCAAATAGCTGGAAATACATTGGAAACCTCCCTTGTATTGTGGACTTTTATGCCGACTGGTGCGGCCCATGTCGCCAGGCATCCCCGATATTGGAAGAATTGGCAGTCAAATACAAAGACCAAATAATCGTTTACAAAGTCAACACAGATGAGGAGAGGGAACTTGCGTCCGCTTTCAATATCCAGGGTATACCGGCTTTTTTATGGGTTCCAAAAAATGGAAAACCAACCATGAGCAGCGGTATTGCCTCCAGCAAAGAGGAGACCAGGGGTATGTTTGAGAAGATGATTAAGGAAGTACTTCTGAAATAGTTATGAGTTATGAGTTAGCGGCTATAATAATTCTTTCGTTGAATGTGGTTACCATCATAATGCAAATGTGTTAATAAAGTCGTCAGGTTTCATTGCTTTTGTCGCTATACTTAATTTGTAATATGTCTCGGCTGCTTTGTAGTGGCACTTGTCGTCAATGGTAATGAAGTAATCGCAATGTGCTCCGTAAAAAACATGTAAAGAGTCGTCAATCATATTAGAAAATTTGTCGTCCGACTTGTAGCCCCTAAAGTCAATTTTGAAATATGTGTCAATGATTTTTTGGTAAGCTGGATTGTCACTTGTTTTATTTTTAGGTGCATATTTTTCCCAAGCATCGTCCATATTCAAATGGGTCGGAACTTCAGATGAGGTCTTGTTCATCTGCTTCAACATTTTCTGATGGTTCTTCAATTTGGCATAGCTCTGATTTACATAAGTCCTCAACGATTTGTAAAGTGAATAGTCCTTTTTAGCGTTGTTAAAAAAGTCAAACAAGTCTTCACACAATGAAAGCATATCTAGCTGTGTCTTTGTCCTTGGAAACATGTGATTGAAAAAGGGATTTGCTTTGTAAATTTCTTTGAAGTTGTCTGGAACTGCTATCGCACGAAGTAAGTCAAGTTGCCTTTTCCAAAGCCCTGTTTCGTCCCAATCGCATAGTTCTGTAAATGGCTTTGATGTTACCTCTTTGTCGTTAAGTGCAGAATTGAAAAACTCAACAACATCTCTGTAATGCCAAGTCGTTTGAGCGTTGCCCCAATACTGAACAATACAAAGGTTATTTGTCAGGCACTTAAGCGTTTCTAAATGTTTTGAAATGTAGTTTGGATTGTTAACTTGTCCTCTTACCAAGTCATTGATGTGTGCATTGGAATAAGGGCAGACAATTTTGCCGTCGGCAATTAGTCCATTAATTTTTGAATAAAGGTTACGTTGTTTTTCGTCCAATGTGTCTCTTTTCTCAAGCCGGTCAAATACGTTCCAATCAAAATAAATGTATGTCATTACTCAAAAGTTTGAAGGTTGCATGGTCGCCAGATTATAACCTCTAACTCATAACTCATAACTCATAACTCATAACTTTCCCAGAACTTCATTCAATTGCTTCAATATCGGGTCCACTGATATTTTGTTTCCAACGGCGCCCTGCATCCAAATTTGCGGGATCAATCGGCCTTGCTGATAGATACGGTCAATTTCATTTGAGAATTGTTTTCCCTTCAGGTAGTCCTCAATTTGATATTCAATTATTTGTCCGTAAGAATAGGCAGCCAGATAGAGCGGGTTTGAGATCATGTGAGAATAAATGGCCAAAATTGGTTGGTCTTTAATGCCAAAAATTGCCGCAAAATAACTGTTCCACACATCTTTGGAAATCAGTATGACTGCGTTTTTCAACTCTACTGAAGTTGCGTCAGGGTGCGCATACAACCATTGCCAGGTATGAATATCAACCAATCCCACACCCATAATCTCCATCAAAGTCCAGGAGGCATCCAGGCTATTCAGCATCTTTATGTCTTTGCTTTGTCCGGTCAATCCGAGCAGCGAGAGATCACGGCTCTGAAAAACGAAAGCGAGTGCCTCGGTAAAGGCCGTATTGGGAACGCCGTTGAGCATGAAATAGTCGACATCGTAGAGCGAAATGGTCTGTTCCACATTGTGACCAAATTCGTGAACCGCAATGTTGTATCCTTTGTAATCCATGCCGGAAGGGGCAATTCTGGTACGCAGGTGCGCTTTTTCACCCTTCATCCCGGCACCCCAGGCGTGACCCGAACCTCTGGCCGGATCCACCACAATTTTGCTGGCCAGGTAGCCAGCACGCTCTTTGCTCCAGCCCAATTTACAGAGCATATTCGGCATATCCTTTTCAAATGCGGCCGGATCCGGGTATTTTTTTGTAGTTAATCCGTTGAGTTGCTCCTGGGGAAATTCACTCCTGGCTTTGAACCCGTCGTACCAGATATCAAACGCTTCCAATTTGCGACCAACCCTTCCTTCGATAATTTTTCCGACTTTGGCCAGTTGAGGCGATTTCAGGTAGCGATCAAAGAGCTCTTCGACCTGCTCAACCGGAATCTCCATTTCTCCTGAAAATTTCCTTTTGATAAAGGAGTTCATCTCAGGCTCATAAGTATCAACGGCCTGTTGGGCATGGAAATTATTCAGGATCTGCTGGTACCTGCTATTGGGTTCGGGGCCGCATGGAAACGCCTTGTTGTTTTCCAGTACCTGATTGGATTCAGGCTTCCAAAGATAGGCCGGATTGTTGATTACTTTGGAAGGAATATCCTGTTTGATAATATGTTGCATTACATTGTAGATCATTTTTTGTTTGGTCAATCCTCCGTCCTTATCGGCATAATCGGCCTTAATCTCATCCCGAAGGTTCCAATGCGACAACAATGACATCTTATCCGGAAATAGCTGCTTATCCTCTTCCGTTCGCAACGACCCCATTTGGATGTTGTACTCCGCGATATAGAGATCGGCATCGGCTTCCGCTTTGGCAACCCCTTGTGACACTTCTGCCGGAACCCGTGAAACAAACTGATCGCCCAAACGGACCGCCGCCCACTGGGCGCGGCTCCAGCTTTTACCCTCTTTTTCTTTCTCTTCCAGGCTATAAAATGGGAAATTGAGGGCCACCACAAAGGCTATTTTATTTTTGTAGAGATCATCCTGCAGGTGGGATCCAACAGCGTAACCACTGAAAATCTTATCGATCTCGAGCAACTCCCCATTGTTGAGATCGACATTTTGTCGAAGGTCCAGGGTGATCTTGTTGAAATGACCTCCGAGCGATTCCAGGTAGGTCGATAATTTGGCAAACAGAAGATCTCGTTTCTTTGAATCTCCAAGGAAATTTGCCGCGCAAAAATTGACAAAATCGCGGTCGTTGCCATCGGCAGTTGTCCATAGCGAGGCAGCATGTTTGACCCCTTTTTGAATTGGACTTCTAAAAGCTTCGCCATTTGTGCGGATCAGCGAATCAACTGCGAGATGAATGGTGTTTTCTGCCGGTCTGAGATTGGTCATTTGGAGGGGTTCTTTTTTTACATCTGAGTTACAAGCGGCCAAAATAATGGCTGAGAAGAGGATTAAGTATTTCATTGGTATTAAAATAGTGGTTATTTGCTTCTGATGATGGTCTGCTGCTTATCTTTGCAGGTAAAGAGGGTTACCAAACAAACAAAAATATAGAATTTTAGTTACTTTTCACACTTAAAACCGGATTCTCTTTCAGGTTTTGGATAAGATTTGCAACAAGTTAATCAATACAAAATGAGGATATTAAAAATCTGTTCGACGATTATTCTGCTACTGACAGGATCATTACTATTTGGTGAGAATCAACTTACTGTGTCAAACCTGCGTTGCGAATCAAAGGTAAATCCATTGGCTGTAGCCGAAAAGAGACCACATTTCAGCTGGTGGATTAACTCCGCCAACAGGGATACAAAACAGTTGAACTACCACATTCTCGTGGCTGATTCGAAGGAAAAGCTGGACCAAAACTTGGGGAATAGCTGGGATTCTAAAATTGTGAAGGAGGATGCATCCATTAGGATTGCTTACGCGGGAAAGGCCCTTATCACCGGGAAAAGATATTTTTGGAAAGTAAGAATCAAGGATCAAGCCGGAAATGAGTCGGACTGGAGTGAGACTGCCTGGTTTCAAATGGGACTCTTCTCTGCATCCGACTGGGAGAAAGCCAAATGGATTGCCTTCAAAAACCTTCCGGATTCGATGAAAATCTTTCCTGGTATTCATGGATCCGGAAATGCCCTTGGATCAAAAGGCTTTGACCGAAGTATCCCTCCTTTGTTCAGAAAAGAGTTCACCCTTGACAAGGAGGTTAAAAGCGCTACATTGTACATCAGTGGATTGGGGCAATATGAAGCTGCAATCAATGGCACAAAGGCCGGTAGCGGCTTTCTTTCGCCCGGATGGACTGATTACAATAAAATATGCTTGTACAACTCCTATGATGTTACAAATCAGTTGCAAAAGGGTGAAAATGTGATTGGCGTCATATTGGGCAATGGATTTTACAACGTTAACCGTGAAAGATACAGGAAACTGGTCATTGCCTACGGTTATCCCAAAATGATATGCAGATTGAAAATTGAATTCAAGGATGGAACCTACCGGGATGTTGTTTCGGGAACCGACTGGAAATGTGATGCTTCACCCATACGCTATTCAAGCATTTATGGCGGTGAAGATTATGACGCTACCAGGGAACAAAAAGGGTGGAACCTGCCTGGATTCGATGATACAAAGTGGCAGCAAGCCCTGCCTGCCGCTGTTCCTACCGGAAGATTGGAAGCTGAGTCCGACTATCCGGTTACGGTCAATCAAATCATCAAACCGAAGCACATTGAGAAACTTTCGAAGGGCAGGTATTTGTATGATTTTGGTCAGAATGGTTCGGGCATTATTGAACTAAAAGTCAAGGGGAAGAGGGGATGTGTGATTAAAATAACCCCAGGCGAACTGATTACCAAGGATAAAGAGATCAATCAAAAGGCATCTGGCTCACCCTATTATTATTCCTATACCTTGAGTGATGAGGGAAACGAGGTTTGGCAGCCAAAGTTTAGCTACTATGGTTTCAGGTATGCGATGGTGGAAGGGGCGGTCCCCGAAAATGAAGAGGAATCTGCCGATTTGCCCAAAATGGTTTCGCTGACGATGTTGCATACCTGCAATTCATCGCCTAAAAATGGTGAATTTTCCTGTTCCAATCAGCTTTTCAACCAAATCTATACATTGATCGACTGGGCCGTACGCAGCAATCTCCAAAGTGTCGTAACGGATTGTCCGCATCGCGAAAAGCTGGGCTGGCTCGAACAGACCTACCTGATGGGCGCATCGCTGCATTACAACTATGACCTTTACTCGCTTTATCAAAAAGCTGTAAGGGACATGATTGAGGCCCAGACCGCAGAAGGACTGGTTCCTGATATAGCACCCGAATATGTTCCGTTTACGGGTGGTTTTAGGGATTCACCGGAGTGGGGGAGCGCTGCAGTCATTTTGCCCTGGATGCTCTGGGAATGGTATGGCGACAGATCGATTCTGGATGAAGCCTTACCGATGATGAAAAAATATGTTGACTATCTTGGTACAAAAGCAACAGATCATATTGTCAGCCACGGACTTGGCGATTGGTTCGATTATGGGCCCAAATCGCCGGGCGAGGCGCAGCTTACTCCGAAGGCGCTAACGGCAACTGCAATCTATTATTACGATCTGCATCTTCTTTCAAAAATGATGCGAATCTGTAACAAGCAAAAAGATGCAGATAAGATGGAAGTATTGGCCGGAGAGGTGAAATTGGCCTTCAACGCGAAATTCTTCGATCCAAAAACAAAGATTTATTCGACCGGTAGTCAGACTGCCATGGCGATGCCATTGTGCGTTGGATTGGTAGAGGAGGGTAATAAAAATGAGGTATTCAAGAATTTGACATCAACAATCTCGCAATCAGGTAACGTTCTGACTGCCGGTGACATCGGCTTTCATTTTTTGGTTAAGGCTTTGGAAGAGGGTGGTGCATCACAGCTTTTGTTCGACATGAATTTCAGGAATGATGTTCCGGGATACGGATTTCAGTTAAAAAAGGGGGCAACGGCTTTGACAGAATCATGGCCGGCGCGCGAACAGGTTTCCAACAACCATTTAATGCTGGGCCATCTCATGGAGTGGTTTTATACCGGATTAGGCGGAATCAAACAGGAGTCGGGAGGTGTAGCGTTTAAAAACATCGTGATCAGACCTGAGATTGTTGGGGATATCAGCCATGTAAAATCGAGCTATCTTTCACCCTATGGCAGAATCAGGAGTGAATGGACCAAAGAGAAAAATTCACTGGTTATGCTGGTTGAGATACCAGCCAATAGTACGGCATCAGTCTATTTCCCTGTCAAGGCGGATACTGTTGTTACCGAGAATGGTAAAAGTGTGGTTCTTTCAAAATCAACAGATGGCAAATATTTCTGCAAGATAGGTTCCGGAAGCTATACTTTCAAAATGATTCAGTAATTTCGCTTACCTAATACAATTAAGTCATGATAAAACACTTTTGCATATTCCTGTTTCTAGTGGCTTCATGCTCCACTTTTGCCCAGAACAATCCCAACAATAATATTCTTCACTTTTACGTTGGAACTTACACTGACTCAGGTAGTGAAGGTATTTATCGCTTTGGGCTGGATGTGCAATCCGGGAAATTGCACAGCAATGGCTTGGCGGTTCTATCTGAAAATCCATCTTACCTTGCCATGAGCAAGGATGGTAAAAATTTGCTGGCAGTCAGGGAAACCAAGGATGATAGCAATCAGGGGATGGGGTACATTGAACTGTTCAAAATTGATGATACAGGAAAGCTAACCTCAGTCAATAAAGTCCCAAGTGGCGGTGCTCATCCCTGTCATGTGGCAGTTAATGAAGATGGTTCAGTGTTGGCTTCTAACTACACAGGTGGTAATGTTACGCTGATGCGCATAGAACCTAGCGGGGAATTGTCTCCGGTCTTATCCGCAGATCAGCACACAGGACATGGTCCGGTGGCCGACCGGCAGGAGAAAGCCCATGTACACAGCGCCATTTTTGAGCCAAAAGGGAAGCGCATTTTTGTGGCGGATCTGGGCATTGATCAGGTTAAAGTTTATACCATTGATCAGGCCACATTCACCTTAAAACCCAACAAATATCCGGAAATTAAACTGGCGCCAGGAAGTGGTCCACGACATATGGCGATCCATCCTAACGGAAAATTACTCTTTATTGCCAATGAGTTGGGCTGTAGTGTTTCAGTGGTTCAATTGCTTGATAATGGTATTTTTAAGATTGTCGAAACAGTTTCAACGCTCCCAGCTGGTTTCGCAAAGCCAAACACCTGCGCGGATATCCATCTTTCCCCGGAGGGAAATTTCCTCTATGTATCCAATAGG
>JBBIUJ010000125.1:0-11174 GCA_037440345.1 Prolixibacter sp. | reverse complement strand
CATTGCCGATATGATTGCAGGGGTGCCTAATGCAATGCGGGCGAGAGTGTTGGCCATTACCAACAGGAAAGAGGCCATTCGCACTGCCTGTATGATGGCCCATCCTGGCGACATCATCCTGATTGCCGGTAAAGGGCACGAAGATTATCAGGAGATCAAAGGGGTAAAATACCATTTCGATGACCGTGAAATTGTAAAGGAAATATTTAACATATCTACACTTAACTGACCATGCTTTATTACCTCTTCAGATACCTCGAAAATTTTGATATACCCGGTGCAAGAATGTTTGAATACATCTCCTTCCGGTCGTCGATGGCTGTTATTGTTGCGCTGTTTATATCGACCATTTGGGGAAAGCGAGTTATTCGCATGCTGCAAAGACAGCAGATAGGCGAAGAGATTCGTGATCTCGGACTGGAAGGACAGATGCAGAAGAAAGGAACGCCAACCATGGGTGGAATCATCATACTGGCCTCCATTTTGATTCCGGTTCTACTTTTCGCGAAATTGGACAACGTTTACATCATCCTCATGATCATAACTACCGTATGGTTGGGGGTGATTGGTTTTATCGATGATTACATCAAGGTTTTCCTGAAAGACAAGCAAGGATTAGCAGGCAAATTTAAGATCATGGGTCAGGTAATGCTTGGTTTGATCGTCGCCGGCACACTTTATTTCGATGACAGTGTAATCGTTCGCGACCAGGTTTACCTTCCCAACGGAAGGGTGAAAACGGAATCTGTCATTAATGCCGTAACCGGGAAGAAGGAGTACAAGCAGGTCACCATCGACAGAAAGTCGACGGAAACCACACTCCCATTTATCAAGGATCACCAGTTTGATTATAAATGGTTGGTTGGTTTTGCGGGGAAGCATGCCGACAAAGTGGTCTGGTTTCTCTATGCATTGATCATCATTTTCATCATTACGGCGGTGTCGAACGGCGCAAATCTCACGGATGGGTTAGATGGGCTGGCAACGGGGGTGTCGGCCATCAGTGGGACCACCCTCGGAGTCTTTGCCTACCTCAGTGGTAACTTCATTTACGCGGGATACCTGAACATCATGTACATCCCGTTTACCGGTGAGCTTACCGTCTTTATTTCCGCATTTATTGGGGCATGTATCGGATTTTTGTGGTACAACTCTTATCCGGCGCAGGTATTTATGGGTGATACCGGCAGCCTTTCACTTGGAGGTATTCTGGCAGTTTTCGCCATCATAATCCGCAAGGAGATTCTGATCCCATTGCTCTGCGGCATTTTCCTGATCGAAAATCTCTCGGTCATGATGCAGGTTGGCTACTTCAAATACACCAAAAAGAAATATGGCGAAGGGCGCAGGATCTTCCTGATGGCCCCGCTACACCATCATTTTCAGAAAAAGGGATTTCCTGAGGCCAAAATTGTAACCCGATTCTGGATTGTGGGAATCATTCTCTCAGTATTGACAATTGCGACACTCAAAATACGATAGTCATGGTTAAAAAGCGTTTGGTGGTTCTGGGTGGAGGCGAAAGTGGTGTTGGCGCTGCGATTCTCGCTAAAGCCAAAGGGTTTGAGACTTTTGTCTCGGATCTGGGCGCCATTCAGGATACCTACAAAGCCGACCTCAAGGCGAATGGCATTTCGTTTGAAGAGCGCCAGCATACTCCCGAATTGATCTTGAACGCGGATCTGGTGGTTAAGAGTCCGGGTATCCCGGATAAGGCCCCAGTCATAAAGTCTCTTGTAAATAAGGGAGTTCAGGTGATTTCCGAAATTGAATTTGCCGGGAGGTACACCAATGCTACCACCGTTTGTATCACGGGCAGCAACGGGAAGACTACCACCACACTTTTGACTTATGATCTGCTTAAGCGCGCCGGATTAAATGTTGGATTGGCAGGGAATATCGGCAAGAGCTTTGCACGGCAGGTGGCGGAAGAGGATTTCGACTATTATGTTCTCGAAATCTCCAGTTTCCAGCTGGATGGCATGTTCGATTTTAAAGCCAACATCGCCATCCTAACCAACATCACACCTGATCATCTTGACAGGTACAACTACGACATGCAAAACTATACCGACTCAAAATTCAGAATAGTTCAAAACCAAACGAACGAAGAGTTCTTCATCTACAACGACGACGACCCGGTTATTGCCGAAGAACTGACAAAAAGGAACCTTCCGGCGATGAAGCTGCCCTTTTCTGTCTCACATCGGCTATCTGAAGGAGGATGGGTCGATGGGGACAAAATAAAATTAAGTGTATACAATAATATTTTCGATATGACAATTTTAGAACTGGCTTTACAAGGGAAACACAATGTGAACAACTCAATGGCTGCCGGAATATCCGGAATGGTGCTCAAACTTCGAAAGGACGATATCAGGGAGTGTCTGAGCGATTTCCAGGGGGTCGAACACCGGTTGGAAAGGTTTATGAGGGTGCACGAAATTGAGTTTATCAACGACTCCAAGGCAACCAATGTCAACTCCGTCTGGTATGCGCTCGAAAGCATGTCGACGGATGTGGTTTGGATTGTTGGCGGAACCGATAAAGGCAACGATTATTCGCAACTGATGGATCTTGTCAAAGAAAAGGTCAAGGCGATTGTCTGTCTGGGTTTGGATAACAGCAAGATCAAAGCGGCATTCGGGGGAACCGGAATCGAAATGGTGGAGACAAAAAGCATGGAAGAGGCTGTTCGAAGCGCCTATTTCCTGGCATCAAAAGGAGATTCAGTCCTTCTGTCACCGGCATGTGCGAGTTTCGACCTGTTTAAAAATTACGAAGATCGTGGACGCCAGTTTAAGGAGGCGGTAAGAAATTTGTAAGGGAATGAAATTTAGTGATTACATAAGCAGGTTAAAGGGCGACAAGAAGATTTGGATCGTCATCTTCGTGATGTCATTCATATCTATTCTGGTAGTCTATAGTTCTACCGGGGCCCTTGCTTTCAGGCGATCCAACGGCAACACCTCCTTTTACATCTTCAGGCAGGTGATTGTCCAGATGATTGGCTTCATGTTTATTCTGCTCATGCTAAAATTTGTAAGGATTAAAACATATAACAAATATGCAAACTTGGCGCTGATTGCTGCCATAGGCTGCATCTTGGTTGGAATATTGATTGGAAGGGGCTCAGGCCGTACCATCCCTCTCGGATTTTTCAGTTTTCAACCGGCAGAGTTGGCCAAGGTGGCTGTTATCATGTGGGTGGCAAGAATACTTTCCAGCACCGGCGAGAGTGATGAGTCTAGAAGGAAATCTTTCTTTAAAATTCTTCTCGTTATGGGCCTGATGGCGCTCCTGCTGCTTAAGGTGAATTTTTCTTCTGCAGTATTGTTGATGTCGACAGCCTTTATCATGATGTTCGTCGCACAAATGCCATTGAGATATCTGGGTGGTACTGTGCTGGTTGGATTGATTTTGGCTGTTTCGTTGTTTCTGGTGCGCAAGCAACTTCCGGAGATTGTCTACAAAGGAACAAGGGTAGAGACGGTATTCAACCGGATTGACCGGTATATCAGCGGATCTGATGCCAAGCAGGACGAGGGACTGACGCAGGATGAATTTGCCAAGATTGCGATCTACAACGGTGGTTTCTTTGGTGTGGGCGTTGGCAAAGGTGATATCAGTAACAGGATGAGCGCGGCGTACAACGATTTTGTTTTCGCGATCATTGTCGAAGAGTACGGCCTTTTCTTCGCCGCTTTCATAGTTTTGCTCTATCTGATTATCCTCACAAGAGGTTTGATGATTATTAAAACATGTAAACGGACTTTCCCGCTTTATCTTGCCACCGGGGCTGTAACCATGCTGATGCTTCAAGCGTTGGTAAACATGGGTGTCTCCTCGGGGGCCATTCCGGTTACAGGTCAGCCGCTGCCCTGGATAAGCTGGGGAGGTACTTCACAGGTATTTACTGCATTTATTTTTGGTTTTTTGCTGAGTATCAGCGCTGAGAACCAGTCAGAGATGCTGAAACAGGTTGACATTTCAGAACAGAGCGAAGACGATGACTTTTCGGAAGAAGAGATTCTGCTTTCAAACCTTGAACATTAAACTTTGATCCTTGAATATATGAACAACCATCGTTTTATCATCAGCGGAGGCGGAACCGGGGGGCATATCTTTCCGGCACTGTCCATTGCTGAAGGGTTGAAACAGCGCCTTCCTGATGCAGAGATTCTCTTTGTTGGTGCATTGGGCAAGATGGAGATGGAAAAGGTACCTGCGGCAGGATTTCGGATCGTCGGACTCCCGGTCGCCGGTTTCCACAGGGGTGAGATCTGGCGCAACCTAATGTTTGTGCCAAAGCTGCTAATGTCTTTGTGGAAGGCCAGGTCCGTAGTGAGAAAATTCAAACCGGATTGTGTGATCGGCGTTGGGGGATATGCCAGCGGTCCTATCCTGAAAGTCGCCACTCAGATGGGAATCCCCACACTTTTGCAGGAGCAGAACTCCTATGCGGGGGTAACCAACAAGTTACTGGGCAAGAAGGCATCTAAAATATGTGTAGCTTATCCAAAGATGGAACGCTTTTTCCCGAAAGAGAAGATCGTATTTACCGGAAATCCAATCCGGAAGGGGTTGGAAGGGATGGCAGAAAAGCGCGAGGAGGCTTATAAGTTTTTCGGGTTAGAACGTGGAAAACCAGTTATCTTGGTTATAGGCGGAAGTCTGGGGGCCCGCACGCTAAACAATGGCATTCGTGCCAAACTCGATCTGATTCGCTCTTCCGGTGTGCAGTTTCTCTGGCAAACGGGCAAAATATATTATCAGGAACTAAAAGCGGAACTTGATAACCACCCTACCGGGAACCTTCATCTTTTGGAATTCATCCAACGTATGGACCTAGCTTTCGCGGCAGCGGATCTGGTGATTTCAAGGGCAGGGGCAGGCACCATCAGCGAACTTTGCGTGCTGGGGATGCCATCCATTCTCGTTCCTTCTCCCAATGTGGCGGAGGACCATCAGACTGCAAATGCCCGGTCGCTTGCCGATCGGGGTGCGGCCATGCTAATTCCCGATGCCGAAGTTGGGGAAAAAATGGTGGAGGAGGCACTCAGACTGGTCAACGACGAACAACGGCTGAGCGAATTCTCTGTAAAGATGAGGGAGATGGGAACACCAAATGCGACAAAAGATATTGTGGATGTAATACTTTCATTAATTGACAATTGAAAATTGACAATTGAGAATGACAGGATTAGAGGCAATAAATAATATTAAAAATTAGTAGGTAAGCAAATGGATAACAAAAAGGTTCACGCAAAGCACGCAAAGAAAGACGCAAAAAGATCAGAATTGAACTTTGCGCCCTTTTGCGTTTTTCCTTTGCGTCCATTGCGTGAAATATTTGAGAAACAATAAGATTAAAATATAAATATGATGCAGGTTGTCAATTGTCCATTGTCAATTTTCAACTTTCAATTTTAAGTTATGGTCGAGACTGAAAAAATAAAATATGTTTACCTGCTGGGAATTGGCGGAATCGGTATGAGCGCCCTTGCCCGCTATTTCAGGTTTGCCGGCAAACGGGTCTCGGGGTACGACAAGACCCCATCCCCATTAACCGATGAATTGATTGCTGAGGGAATTCCTGTCCATTTTAACGAGGATCTGACCCTTTCGCCAAAACTTGAAGTGCGCGAAGATACCCTGGTCATCTTCACCCCTGCCGTGCCTGAACAATTCGGAGAGTTGAAATGGCTAAGGGCGAACGGTTTTACCATTGCCAAAAGATCTGAAGTGCTTGGATCGCTCAGCCGCAACAAAAGTTGCATCGCGGTAGCAGGCACGCATGGAAAGACATCCGTTACCACGATGACCTCCTACCTGCTCAGGGAGTCGCATGTCGACTGCATCGCTTTTATGGGCGGACTTTCAAGAAACTATGGTACCAATCTGCTGCTTCCGGCCAACGACAGCAAGGTGATGGTGGCCGAGGCCGATGAGTTCGACCGCTCTTTTCTGAGGCTCTTCCCCGAAATGGCCGTTATCACCTGGATGGATCCCGATCACCTCGATATTTATGGAACTGCCGGTAAACTGGTTGAAGCTTTTGCAACTTTTACCGGTCAGATCAATGAGGGCGGAGTGTTGCTTTACCGAAAAGGGGTTGCCATCGACCGCAACTGGAACAAAAAAATCCGCTATTTTACCTATTCCGTTTCGGAAGAGGCAGATTTCAAAGCAGAAAATATTACCGTGACAGAGGGAGCCTATCGTTTCGACCTGAACACACCCTTTGGTACGATCAGTGGTATCACCCTTCACTATCCCGGACTGATGAATGTGGAGAATCTGACGGCAGCGATGGCGCTGGCTTTGCTGAACGGTGTGACCAAAGATGAGATTCTTGCGTCAGTGCCCAATTACAAAGGGGTTGAACGGCGTTTCGACATTCGGTACAAAAGCGCAACCACTGTTTATATCGACGATTACGGGCACCATCCCAGGGAGTTGGAAGCGACGATTCTTTCCGTACGCCACCTCTATCCTGGCAGGAAAATTACCGGAATCTTCCAGCCGCACCTCTTTACCCGTACCCGGGATTTCGTGGATGGATTTGCAGAAAGTCTCGATTTGCTGGATGAAGCCCTGGTGATGGAGATTTATCCCGCAAGGGAGGAACCAATCCCCGGCGTGGATGCAGGAATGATTTTGGAGAGAATGAAACTTCCATCCAAAAGACGATGCTCTGCAGCCGATTTTACAGCAATTCTTGATGATTATCAAATAGATATATTGCTTACCTTGGGGGCAGGCGACATAGACCGCCTGGTCAATCCCGTTGTTAAATACCTGAAAGGGGAAAATAATGATTAGAAAAATTGGTTATCTTTTGGTCTGGGTCATGGTGCTCGGAATGGTTTTCCTCTCGTTGGGATTTTCCATTTACGAACGCAACAAGATTGTTTGTACCGACGTCAGGGTAGAGATAATTGATTCGACGGAAAATCAATTTCTAAGTAGCCGGGAGATCCGTTCATGGGTATTGAACCGCTACCCGAATATTCTGAAAAAGAACTTGGATTACATCGATCTTAGAAGTATCGAAGATGGATTGAGAAAGGTAAAGGCAGTGGAGGAGGTGACGGTATTTACCTCTATCGTCGGTCGAGGGAAACCGGGCGAAGGATCTGTTGTTGTACGGATCCGTCAGCGCGATCCGCAATTTAGGGTCGACCAACCCGGACGTGATTACTACATGGACAAGGTGGGCAAAAGCATCGACTGGACGCCGAATTATACCCCCAGGGTGATGATGGTTTCGGGTGTCGTAGCTTATGAATATGCCCGCAAGCGACTTCTTCCGCTGATTACTTATATTCAGGAAGATCCGTTTCTGAATGCCCAGATTGATCAGATCCGTGTGGGTGGAAATGGAAATTTGACAATGGTCCCCAGAATTGGGGAACAGCTTATTTATTTTGGACCGCCAGAAGATTATCAGGAAAAATTGAGAAATTTGAAAGCGTTATACAAGGAAGGTTTTAAAAACGGTGGATGGACATTGTACAAATCGATCAATCTGTCGTATAAAAATCTTGTAATCTGTTTAAAAAAATAGAAGAGATGAGCCAGACAAGGGAATTAGCAGCCGCTATCGACATCGGCACTAGCCACACCAGGGCAATTCTGGGACGGTTTACATCAGACAATAAACTCGATGTATTGGCATTTAGTGAAGTGGTCACGCAGGGAGTGCGAAACGGTGTGGTGGTAAACATTGATGATGCAGCCGAATCCATCCGCAAAGCAGTCTCCGTTCTTGAGCGGGCTACCAATCTGAAGGTGAAGAAGCTCTATGCAGGGATTTCGGGACAAAAAATCGGGAACCGGCCTTACTCCTGCTACCGGATGACCGAAGGCAACGAGGTGACACAAGCAATTGTGAAGGGCTTATCGGATGAGGCTCGACGTCATGCCGTGCAGCCTGGAGAAAAGATATACCATCTCGTCCCAACCGAGTACGTTGTCGACGGTGAACGCGAAATCAATAAGCCTGTTGGTATTGCCGGACGACGGATCGATGCCACCTTCAACATCATCCTTGCCTCCGACAATTACGAGAAGAATCTCTCAAGGGCCATCGAAAAAGCAGGATTTGAACTGGCCCAGGTCTTCATAAATCCATTCGTGCAGGGAACGGCCTGCCTCTCACAGGATGAGAAGGAGGCGGGTGTGGTGCTGCTCGATATGGGCGCCGGTACAACAGGAATTTCGCTCTATTACGAAAATAAATTAAGGCTTGCCCTGGAGCTGCCATTTGGCGGGAATGTGATCTCCAACGATATTAAGGAGGGGTGCAACATTATTCCAAGGCATGCGGAAATGGTGAAGGTCAATTGCGGATTTGCCATGACCGAACTCGCCCCCGAAAACAAAGTGGCACAGATTCCGGAAGTGGAAGGTTGGCCCGGGAAAGAGATATCATTCAGAAGCCTGGCAGGGATTATTCAGGCCAGGGTAGAGGAGATCATGGAGTGGGTGAACTTCCAGCTCGAATCATCCGGGTATGTGGATAAACTTGGCGCAGGAATTGTGCTGACGGGTAAAGGCTCCGGACTGAACGGTCTCGACAAGGTGGTCAGTTACATGACCGGACTGGATGTCCGTTATGGACGGCCAATCGTAGCCATGAAAGAGCAACTGTTTAACGAACAACTTGCAACGCCCGCATCCGCGAACCTTCTCGGCATTCTTATTCACGGCCTGATAAACTCGAAAAATTTAAAATATCCGGCTGGGATGGTAGATCCCATCGTCCAGGAAGAGGCGCCGAGACCAGAACCAGTAAAGCGCAAAACAAGGGGATTTTCTGATTTGGTCGGCAAGTTCAAAGATGGTTTCGACAACCTGTTTGAGGAGCCAGACCATAAATAAAAATAAATGACATGGAAAATATTTCTGACGATCTGTTGACGTTTGGTTTCAGAAACGAGTACAACTCCATCATCAAAGTGATTGGCGTTGGGGGTGGTGGCAGCAATGCCGTTAACCACATGTTTCGGAACGGAATAGCAGGCGTTGATTTTGTGATATGCAACACCGACGCACAGGCGCTGGCCAATAGTTCAGTACCGGTAAAGATACAACTTGGCGTAACCCTCACAGAAGGAAGGGGCGCTGGTAACGCTCCAAAAAAAGGGGAACAGGCGGCCATTGAAAACCTGGGAGAGGTGAGACAAATCCTGGAAGCTGGGACAAAAATGGTCTTTATCACCGCAGGTATGGGTGGAGGAACCGGAACAGGCGCCGCGCCTATCATTGCCCAATTGGCCAGGGACATGGATATTTTGACCATCGCGGTAGTGACCATGCCCTCCAAAAAAGAGGGGAAACTCAGGTACGATCAGGCGATGGAGGGTATCCTGAAACTCGACCGTTACGTCGATTGTATGTTGGTGATCAGCAACGAAAATTTGCATAAAGTTTATGGGGAACTACCTGCACGCGAAGCTTTTGCCAAGGCGGATGACATCGTTTGCACCGCGGTGAAAGGATGCGCTGAGATCATTACCCTTCATGGCAACATCAATATCGATTTTGCGGATGTGAACACGGTGATGCGCGACAGCGGTGTCTTTATCATGGGTACCGGACTGGCCGAAGGCCCTAACCGCGCCTATTTGGCCGTTGAGGATGCCTTGCAATCGCCGCTGCTCGACAGCAACAACATATACGGGACCGGAAATATCCTGCTCAACATCATTTCGGGAGAAGATGAGGTGCGGATGGGTGAGATCGGCCAGATTATTGATTACCTGCAGCAGGCTGCCGGCGACAATGCCAATATCATTTGGGGTAACGGATACGATCCTTCCCTTGGAAACAAGATCAGCGTAACCATCATTGCCACCGGATTTGAGCACGATACAAACCCAATCAGAAATACTCCTCCTTCTACCGAGAAGGTGGCTCTTGAAAGTAATGCTTTCCTTGTAACAGACGAAATACCAAAGGTAAACGCCCCTGTTTCCGAATCGGATGAGCTGGAGTTGATGGGAATCTCCGTGACGGATGAATATCTTGCCCCGGACGATGAGCCGGAGGCAGAGCCCGCCAAACAGGTAATCCAGGTAACAGAAAAAAGAGCCGCGGATCAATCAGGGAAGGGCGTAAAGAGAACAGAGCGTGAATCGATATCGAAATGGTTTAACCAACAGTTTGGCGGACTATTTTCGGACGAGGACGAGGAGGTTAAATGAAGAAGTGACTAGAGTGACTAGAGTGAACTAAAGTGACTAAAGTTAGGGACTCCGGACACTTTTACAATGTAGCGTAAGTACTTTAGTCACTTTAGTCAATTTAGTTCACTTTAGTCACTTATAGATAAAAACGAATAAATTTACATATTATGAAGGATCTCATAGACTTCGATTTACCAACGGCTTCAGAAAACATCATCAAGGTGATTGGGGTAGGCGGAGGTGGCAGCAACGCTGTGAACCACATGTACCGTCAGGGAATCAAGGATGTCGATTTTGCCATCTGCAACACCGATGTGCAACACCTGCTCAAGAGTCCGGTGCCTGTTAAGGTCCAGTTGGGATCAGCATTGACCGAAGGAAGAGGGGCCGGGAATAAACCCACCGTTGGTTGCGCCTCGGCCAATGAAAATATCGAAGAGATCGAGGCTATTTTTTCGGGAAATACCAAGATGGTCTTTATCACGGCTGGGATGGGTGGTGGTACCGGCACGGGCGCCGCGCCTGTCATCGCCGAAGTAGCGCGTACCAACAAGATTCTCACCATTGGCATTGTGACGCTTCCCTTCCGAAATGAAGGTAAATTACGCATCCAACAGGCCATCGAAGGGATCAGGCAGATGGAAGGACATGTAGATTCACTGCTCATCATTAACAACGAGAGAATTCGTGAGATTTACGGTGATTTCCCTATCTCCCAGGCATTTGCAAAAGCGGATGATGTGCTTGCCACCGCGGCAAGGGGCATCGCAGATATTATAACAAGTACAGGATTCATCAATGTCGACTTCGAAGATGTCCGAACGGTGATGCAAAATTCGGGCGTGGCCATCATGGGATCCGCTACCTTCAGCGGGGAGGATCGTGCGCGCAAAGCTGCCGAAGGGGCGCTCAACTCCCCGTTACTCAACAACAACGATATCCGGGGCGCTCGGAATATTCTGGTAAACATCACCTCCGGCG
>JBBIUJ010000124.1:0-11206 GCA_037440345.1 Prolixibacter sp. | reverse complement strand
CTGCGGCATATTCAAATTGTGTCATTCAAACAAAAATATGTCCTAATATGCATTTAATATCGCAGCTCCGCTGCTTAGTTTGTCACAATTGCCCTTTCTACAAAGATATTACGGCTACGCCGCAAACCTCTAAAACCTTACATATCCTTTCAACGTGCCACACTTTTGGCCAATGGATGATCCATTTGGCCGAATGGTGTATGCCCCGACTTTGGCCGGGACAATAAATACTTCGGCGTAATGAACCACAAAAGGTTCGAAAGCATTTGCCGGGCTTTCAACGATCACCTCATCCCCTTCAACCAGGCAAATCACTTGCACCCCTCCGTTGGTATGGTGTTCAACCTTTTGGGTAAACCAATGACGACGCGTTTCGATAAATTCCCTTTCGTGCAAACCGGTACGTTCTTCAGTCCATCCATCCCCTTCGGCAATTTTTTCAATTCTATTGACCAGATGATTGCGTGTCCATTGGGTGGTACGCTCCCATTGAATATTCCTTTTACCATGCTCAATATTGATAGGCCTGGGTTTGCCATCCAATCCCAATCGGCCCCAATCCCATAATTTGAACGTAAAAATAAAGGGCGTTGCACTTACTTCGAGTACCATACTACCCCTGCCTGAGCAATGGATTGTTCCTGCCGGAATCAGCACATGATCGTGTTTTTTCGTCGGCCATGTCTGTACATGTTTTTCGGCTTCGAAGGACTTTCCCCCAGCCTGAGCCGCTTCCAGTTCTGCAAGCATTTCCTCAGGTTCGACTCCTTCGCGCAGACCCAGGTAAACAATGGCATCCTCTTCGGTATCCAACATGTAGTAGCTCTCATCCTGGGTGTAATGCAGTCCGAATTTCTCCTGAATGTATTCGGTGAGCGGATGTACCTGAAGGCTCAAATGACCTCCTTCCATGGTATCCAAAAAATCAAAACGGATCGGAAATTCATCCCCGAAACGACCATGAACCGGATCACCCATCAACTCGCGCGGATGACGGAACACAAGATCGATGGATGGAATTTCAATCACATCCTCGCCGAATTTAAGCAAAAGACTGTTTTCTTCGGGGACACAATTGAAACACCAAGCATAATTGGGAGCCGAAGGATCGAGGTTGCAAACCTCCTTCATCCACTGCCCTCCCCATGGCCCCGGGTCAAAAAAAGGGACCACACTAAACGGACGGTTGGTGGCAAGCTTTAAACCTTCCATGATTGCCCGACCTTCAACCATTTTAGGTTGACCAATTTTGTTGGTATCGAGGAGAAAGTCCCATCTGTCAAACAATGTCTTTTTCAACCTGTCGCAAACGCGCCAGTCGACAAAGAACCCTTGTTTGTAAAGGAGCATCCAATCAACTGTATCCCTGTTTTTCAAGCCAAGGTTATCAACCAGATGCTTCCGCATACGCAGTTGGATCTCCCAGCGGGCCATATCTGCATAAACCAATAAACCTGGTTCTGGACAAAGCAATGAAGCGCCACTCCCATATACCAGGAAAATCCCTTGCTCTGCTGATTCCAATTCCCCCCTCACTTCCCGCACCTTTTGCTGATCGAAAAAAGCCTCCATAGTCAGGCGGGTGAGGAAACCAAAAATCCGATCATTGGTCACATCCTGGAAAACCAGTTTTTTAATTTCAGTTTCCGGCAGCATGCAATCGGCAGCCTTGATAAACCTTTGTGCTTTGATCCCGTTCTCAAGGGCGGCGATTAATTCTTCATGAATGACACCCTGATAGGTCTCGACCACAACTAGTTTTTTCTTTCCAGACAGCGTTGAAATTTCACTGTTCAACCTATCACAAATGGCTTCCCATCCGTTCGTAACTTGATACTGACTGCATTTTACTTCTACAACCGGAAGATTATTGAATTTAGAGAGACTCTTTAAATATTTCCTTTCCATTTTCTAATATTTATTAACAGATGACCGTACCAGATAATCCGCTCCGTACAAGGCAGCCGAATCGGGAAATTTTGCCTTTACCAGCTTTACCTTTCCCCATGGGGTCCAGGCCCCGCTCGTTCACCTTTCCTGAAGCGCCGGCAAGATAATCTCAGAACTTTTCATGATCCCTCCGCTCAGGATGATTATTTCCGGATCAAAGGCATGGATCATGGTTATCATGCCTGCTGCCCAGGCAGAAAGACAATGGTCCAAAACCTCTTTGGCAACCCGGTCGCCATTTCCTGCCTGCCGGAAAAGGGACCTGAAATCAAGAACCTCCTCATTTTTCATTGCGCTTTCGGTAAACTCCGGATGCTCCTTCAACAACGAAGGCAAGCGCCAGGTCGAAGCCTCAGCTTCCACGCAGCCGATGTTGCCGCAGGTACAAACCGATCCCTTGTGGTTCACCACGAAATGTCCGCCCAGGTTCCCGGCCTGAAAATGTTTTCCGGTGAGCAACTTGCCGCCAATCACAACCGCCGTTCCAATTCCTGTACCCAGGGTAACCGCAACCAGATCGGTACAATCCACTCCTGCTCCATGTTGCCATTCACCCAGCAAAGCCATACGGGCATCATTCATAGCGAACAAAGGCCAATTCCATTTTTCAAACGCAGCAAGGTGGTCTTGAACCAGTTGTCCGTCGTCGTATTTCTGGTTCGTGGATAATATTTTGTTTCCAGTCGAATCAACCAGACCGGCAAAGGAGAAACCAATGCCGAGGACATCCCTCCGGGTGATCCGATTGGATGTAAGGAGACCATCTATGGCCTCCTCAAGTTCAGGCAACTGTGGTTTTAACCCCGAAGCGGAGTGGGCAACAATTTCCTTTTTGTCAATAAGTTGACCCTCTTTTAGGAGTCCTGTTTTAATTATTGTTCCTCCTAAATCAATGGCGATGGTAAACTTCATAGATATGAGATATGAGTTATGAGTTACGAGTTATGAGTTATGAGTTAAAGAGAGGCAAATTGCTTTTCCAGCTCTTCCAGGGTTTTTCCTTTCGTTTCAGGAACATATTTCAGTACATAAATCAGATTCGCCATGCAAATGAGGGCAAAAATCAGGAATGTAATTCCGCCGCTCAACTTCTCCAGCATGATGGGAAAAACGATGGTTACAAGGGTGCATGCGATCCAAAGCGAGACTATGGCGACCGACATTCCCTTGCTGCGCAAACGGTTGGGGAACAATTCTGCAGCCACCACCCAGAGTGCCGGCCCCAGCGATGCTGCAAAAAAGGCAATGTAACCAAGAATAAATACAAGTACCAGTACACCTGCGGTGTGGTTTGTGAAAAACAGTACTGAAAGTCCCGCAAGCATCAGCATCATTCCCAATGAGCCAATCTGAATCAATAGTTTGCGGCCAAAGCGGTCGATCAAAACAAGCGCTACAAGTGTGAAAATAAGGTTCGTCCCTCCAATCAATATCGTTTGCATCAGGGCGGAATCGTTCGACTGGCCTACATTGGCAAATATTTTTGGCGCATAGTACATGATCGTATTGATTCCGGTAATCTGCTGAAAGACAGCCAGGATAATTCCAATATTCAGGAGCGGCCTGATTTTTGGCGCAAGCAGATCACGGAAAGTCGATTCTTCATGTTTTGTCAGGGTTTGTTTGATTTCTGCCAATTCTGTCCCGGCTGATGTTATTCCAGATGTTTTTACCAATACCTGAAACGCTTCATCTGTTCTTCCACGGGCAACGAGCCAGCGAGGACTTTCAGGAACCATAAAAAGACTGAAAAAGAGCAATATGGCAGGGGCAGCCATGACCAATAACATCCAACGCCAGTTGTTTTCGCCGGTACCAACCAGAAGATAATTACTGAAAAATGCAACCAAAATGCCGATCACTATCGCCAATTGGTTCAGTGAAACCAGCGTTCCGCGGTATTTGGCGGGTGCAAGTTCGGCAATGTACATGGGTGAAAGGATGGATGCCACACCAACCGCTAGTCCGCCAAGAATGCGGGCAATCAGGAAGAAAATTAGGGCGTGCGCAGTGGCGCTTCCCACCGCCGAAACAAAAAACAACAGGGCTGCCATCATCAGGACTTTTTTTCTGCCATAATGGTCACCAGCTTTCCCCGCCAGGAAAACCCCGCCTATGCAGCCAAACAGCAAGCTGCTTACCGTCCAGCCCAGTCCTGTTTCGGACAAACCGAAATAGGGCTGAATAAAATTGATGGTCCCTGAAATGACCGCGGTATCAAATCCGAAAAGAAGTCCGCCCAAGGCGGCAACAACTGAAATCAGGACAACATAACCCTTCATATCATGATAATTTTATAAGTTTTCAACCAGCGTTGGTTTCCCATCGACTTCAACCAATCGTGCAGAGAATCCGGTTAATGCAATCTCCTCGTAATCGTGACCGGCATCAGAGGGCCAGCATGCACCGACAATCAGGTTCACGTTACCCGTATTGGCCAGACGATGGGCAATTTCGCCGCCAATGTAATGAAGACTTCCAGGGTAGACCACTTCAGCCCAGGTGTTCCGTTCTCGGTCCATCAGGATCAGCATCCCATTCCCCTGAATACCCCAATAAAACTCGGCACGGTCGGATTGGGCATGAAAATGTCCTTTGGTCATAAAATACTCGTCTCCGACTTTCCCCGGATAAATGGTGGAAACGCCAAAAAATAGTCCTCCGGGAGTTCCTTCGGCGACAGGTAACCAGGATTGGACAGAATAAGCAATCGTTTCCTGGCTCATCTCAGACAAAAGCTCCTGATCATGAAATATCCCCCCAATCTCTTTTAATAACCGCGTCTGGTGAATGATGGGATCTCCCTTCATGGAATAATCGTCCAACCCCAGTTCCACAATGGACTTTAAGATATGTAAATGCTTCATATTTAAATACTAAAATATTACTCTATTAAAATGAGCTCCGTTTGTTGATAAGGAACGCGTTGTCAATTTTCTTCTTTTTATTGTTCAGGATCATCTCGGCCATCTCTTTTCCCATTTGGGCGAAATCTGTAGAGATAGTGGTGATTCCTGTGGCAACAATGCCTTTCAAAGGAGTTTCGTTGTAAGAGACAATTCCCATATCAGCGCCAAGTAACAATTGATGATCCATGGAATAACGAACAAGGAACTCCAGATCACGATCGTCGACCACAACAAATGCATCCCCCGATGCTATTTCAAAGGATTTGCAGTCGCTTGTTATTTCAAAAACGACCCGCAATTGTTTGCAAAAGTCGCGGAATCCGGTAACGATATCCCTGAAATGCGATTTTTGGTGCCGGATAACAAGTACCATCCTTTTGTATTTTCCAACGAGCGAGAGGTTCGCCTTCAAAATCTTGTATATGTCCCGATCGAAGTCCTGGCAGACGTACGGGAAAAGCTCTTTGTATTGTTTTCTGCCCTGATCAAGAATAAACACCTTGTTGGCAGGAAGTTTTGCGATGGTTGAAAAGGCATCAGGATGGTCGATGGGCATGATCACATATTCTGTATAGTCGCCAATTGCACCTTCAATGATTGTTTGAAACATTTTCAGGTTGTTGTGGTGAAAATAGATCTGTTCACTGCCCTCGTTTTTCAAAGCCTCCTTAAACGCATCGTAAAGCTCCTCCTTGTAAGCGGTGAGCCGGTCAAAAACCAGCAAAACCTTTCGTTTGAAATCCGGATTCTCATTTTGAACGAAATATCCCTTCCCAACCTGAGCCGTAATTACCCCTTTTGATTTCAAATCGTTATACGCCATTAATACCGTGTCCTGCGATAAACCAAATTGAGTGCAAAGCATGTTGATCGACGGGATTTTATCCCCTTTTTTCAGTTCGCCGGCTTTTATTTTTTGCAGGACCGCATCTATAATCTGCCGGTATTTGGGAACCGGCAAATTCTCCTCAAATTGAATTTCAATGTGATTCCCCATAGCAAACCTCTAGGTAGTACTATGCAAATATACAAAATATATTATAAGTAATAATCTGGATATTAAATATTTTTAATCCTTTGAAAAATTTTCAATTTCGCTGTTTGGCAAATGCAGGCTATGGGGTGGGTTGAACAGGCATGGATTTCAACTCCACGCCACCAGGGGAGTATATATGAAAAAAGAACGCCGGCAAATGCCTGCGTTCTTTTTTCATCTGTCGGGGTGACAGGATTTGAACCTGCGGCCTCGTCGTCCCGAACGACGCGCGCTACCAAGCTGCGCTACACCCCGATTTTTTTAGCGAAGGCAAATGTACAATCTTTTGGAAAAAGGTGCGGTAGAAGTGTTATTTTTTTTTGTGGATTAAATACACAGCCAGTGATATAAGGCAATGGCGTTGAACCCAACATCTCAACCACTTTATTACGTATGGAATGGGCACACAAGAAAATACCAAATGGGATATCTTATCCAAAAAATATAACTCATCTATTCATTGAAACTTTAGTTCAATGTTTCAGATTTGTTCTGATGAGATGTGATAAGCCACAGAAGGGCAAATTTCTATTCTTTAAAAACTACAATTTCCAGCTCCACCATTGACCATACTTCTTTATTTATGGTCAGAAACAGCTGCTTTTTCTGTATCCGCAAGTTGCGATCCAAGTCCGTTTTTACCTGCAGCAGCCGTTCTGGTATAGGAATATACATTCTTTATGAAAAGCTCTCTGATCTTTTCAAGGGTTGAATCAGTTGATAGTTTAGTTACCGCATCAATGTTTTGCAACAGATCCCTTATAGATTGGAAGATTTCGTTATTGGGAACCTGAATAATACAGTTTAAATCACAACTGTCTTCATTCTGAAATAACTTTGTATATACTTTACCCGTAATCTTGGCATTACCGTTGCACTCGATTTTCCCGGTGCAAAAAATGTTTCCTTCAAAGGTGCCGCTTATAATCAATTCCGAACAGATTATATCGCCATGAACGGTGGAGTTTGCATCAATAATAACCTTTTGCGTTGAAAGAAGTGTGCCATAGAAGTTACTTTCGATTTTGAATGATTTCTTGGTTTTGATAAATCCTTCCAAAATACTCTCTTCCGGTATCAGAATCGGAATTCCTTCGTCCCTTTTTGGTATTGTGCCATTGTTTTGTGCCATAGCATTCAATTTTAGGTGTATGTGTACAATAAAACCAGAATTGTTCAGCTTGGATACATGGACAAAAGTCTTGCAATGAATGTATTTGTAGTATTAATTCAGAAGACTCCAATCATGAACCCAACTAAACTTTTACATGGATAAAACGCGTGATCCACAATATAATAAAAATATGACTAAAAATAGTAAGTTTTTGGTCATTTCGGTGATTTATGTGAAACAATTTTTATGGATTCATATCGGACTAGATTTATTACTGACGAAACAGATCGGACTATTCAATTCTCTTCTGAATAATAGTCCAGGTATCTGTGATTAAAAAACTCTCTTCCATTTGATCAACCATCTCCAGAAACTTGGTAATTGGAATGGCAAAAGTCACCAAATCAGCTTTCGCACATTTTCGGGCCGAAGGGTCCATAAGTCCCAGAACTGCCCTGCCGGTGCCATTCAGTTCTTCCCGGTAGGGATAATAGATAAGATTGCTACATCCGGCACCGAACGGAGCAATCACGGCATCTTCGGCTGTGCTGTCAAAACAGGTCAGGGTGAACAGGCCGGAAAGAACGTCGGTGGTAGCAAAAAAGATGACAGCATCCGGTTCATCCCTTTCTTCCAGTTGGTCCCATCTTTTGAAAATGACATTATCCCCCTTGGTGGGTAGTTTGGGAAGGTTATCCCAAAATTGACTCACCTGTTCCGGTTGTATTTTGTATCGCTCTCCTTTACCATCAGGATAGTGGGAGATATAGCACTCGAACCTTTGTGGCATTGAATCGGTAAACATCATGTACCTTTTACCACCGACGCAATTGGTTGAATGAGACTGCATGCAGATGGATTCACCGCGTCTGACCCTCAATAGTTGGGAAATTATGCATCGGTGTCCTTCAGGAGCCTCCAAAACTGGGATATCCTGATTATCGGCAGAATATCTAAAGGTAATGGGCAGTTCGGAATTATTGAAGAACCGAGCCCAGAGGTGCATGAATTTGTCGCGTATTTCTATATTCATACCAATTTTTCCCAATTTTTATCCGAATATAGGATAAAAAACACAAACTCTGAAGGTAAAAAAAGGAATATCCCTTGTTCACCTGGTCATCGCGACTGCTAAGCTTGCAAGGGAGACATGACATTACGCTTTTTACCTCTCCCCTATGCCTGGCCATTGCCTTCTATTTTTCGAGTAAGAAAAGCGGAGAGAAAATGGCGAGAGAAAAAATAGGCATACTTCTCAATCACATTGGCATTACAACCATTGATGAAAAGACAACTTTTCAGGCGATTGAAAACAGGCTCATCAATGACATTGAGGATGGGATGGAATATTATTCGGCTATTCATCACCATTGTGATTGTATAATAACTGAAAACCAGAAGGATTTTTACTTTAGCGATATTGAAGTGATTGGATGTGAAGAATTTCTACAGAAACTATATTCCAACAAATAAAAGAAGTTTGGCTGGTCCCGGTTTGCCCGGAGGGCATCAAAGTCATTAAACAATTTACTCAATGACTGTTATCTCAATATCCTCTTTCGGTTGGCATACCAGATCAACATAATTCCTCCGGTCAAAAGAACCAAATTCACAACATGATTCTGCAACTTTCCGGGCTGCAGGAATCCTGGCATGGTAAAGGCATCATGGTAATAGACCGACAAAAAAATCATCCCGTTGTGCAGGGCATGGGTAAAGATGGCTGCTAGCAGGGAACCCGTCCGCAACCTGACTAATCCCAGCAGCAGGCCAAGCAAAAAGGTTGGGCAGAGTTGCCAGGGATTCAAGTGAAAGAGGGAGAAAAGGAGCGCCGAGAAGAAAATTGCCCAAAAAGCGGGATAAATACGTTGAAATCCCGAGAATATGACTCCCCTGAATATCAATTCCTCCACAATGGGAGCCAACACGACTACCCTTAGGATACCTCCCCAGATCCCTATATCTGATTCAAAAATTTTGGCGAAAAGTTCCATAAACCATCCCGGAGGCGGTAACATTTTGTCGACATGGATGGTGATTTCATTCAAGAAAAACTGAAGCGCCACCAGGGTTATGAGCAGCCCGGGAATATTCAGCCAGTGAAAGGATTTAAGCGGATAGATATCCCGGTAGGCCAATCCGGAAAAGCGTGTACCAAGGAAGAGAATGATGAAAGTGGTCGCAAAGAAAATAGGAATCTTGAGCAAAGGCTCTCTTAACCAGTCTGTTCCATACTGGTAATCGTACAGGGCCAATGGAAAATCGATGATAGTCTGTAAAAAAGTATAGAGGACAATCAGATTCACGGCCTGCCAAAAAGTAGGATAATATTTTGATGTAATTTTCTCCACTGTGACTATCTAAATTTCATTCAAATGTAATTAAAATGGAAAATAGTAAGGGCTCAAAAAAACTTGGAATAAATTGTCGCCCATTGTTTGATTATTAAAACAAAAAGTAGTTACTTTGCACACTGTTTAAAAAAAGTGGGACAGAAGTTAAAAAAATACGCGAAATGTCTAGAGTTTGTCAGATTACAGGTAAAAAAGTGATGGTTGGGAACAACGTTTCCCATTCAAAACGGAGAACCAAAAGAAAATTCATGGTGAACATTTTCACCAAAAGGTTTTATCTTCCGGAAGAAGACCGTTGGATCAAACTGAACGTATCAGCCGCCGGGTTGAGAACAATTAATAAAAACGGCCTGAATGTTACCTTGAAAGAGGCGAAAGCAAAAGGCTTCATCGAAACTTTTTAATACGCACTGAACAATGGCTAAGAAAGGTGGCAGACAGCAGGTAATCCTGGAATGTACCGAGCACAAAGCAAGCGGTCTTCCCGGAACATCCAGATATGTAACAAAAAAGAACCGGAAAAATACTCCGGAACGCCTCGAACTAAAGAAATACAATCCAATTTTGAAGCGTGTCACCGTACACCGCGAAATTAAATAATTGAGTTATGGCAAAGAAAGTAGTTGCATCACTTCAGAAAGGTGCCGGAAAAGCATATTCCAAGGTTATCAAAATGGTTAAATCGGAAAAGTCCGGTGCATATACATTTGTTGAGGAGATCGTTCCCAACGAAATGGTAAAAGATTATTTTGCCAAAAAGTAATTAATACTTCAAGATATTAAAAGTGAGCTTTCGTCAGGTATGATGAGAGCTTTCTTTTTTTACCCACTTCAAAATCCATCCCTTAATTTTTAGTAAGGTTTTGTTTCTATCTTTATCACAACACGCAACAATCTGATCCATGGGTATCTTCAGCTTTACAAAATCGAAAAAAGAGAGTCTTGACAAAGGTCTCGAAAAGACCAAAGAGAGTGTCTTCTCCAAACTTTCGCGCGCTGTCATCGGCAAAACCAAGGTAGATGATGAAGTGCTCGATAGTCTGGAAGAGATCCTGATCTCATCTGACGTGGGTGTCAATACTACCCTTAAAATCATTGAACGAATCGAAAAACGGGTAGCGCGCGACAAATATGTTGGCACCTCTGAACTGAATGGCATCCTGCGAAGCGAGATCGCTGCCCTGCTGGCTGAAAACAACTCCTATGAAGCTGCCGATTTTGATCTTCCAAAAACCGGAAATCCTTATGTGATCCTTATTGTAGGGGTCAACGGCGTAGGCAAGACCACAACCATTGGCAAGTTGGCTCACCAGTTCAAGGCCGCCGGCAAGTCTGTCATACTTGGTGCAGCAGATACTTTTCGCGCCGCTGCCATTGATCAACTTCAGATCTGGGCCGACCGCGTTGGAGTTCCTATAGTGAAACAACAGATGGGATCCGATCCTGCCTCGGTAGCTTACGACACCCTCCTTTCCGCCAAGGCATCGGGAGCTGATGTGGTCATCATCGATACAGCAGGCCGGTTGCACAACAAGATCAATTTGATGAATGAATTGTCGAAAGTCAAAAAGGTGATGCAGAAGGTATTTCCGGATGCACCGGATGAAGTTTTGCTGGTTTTGGACGGCTCTACCGGACAGAATGCCTTCGAACAGGCCAAGCAATTTACCCTGGCTACCGAAGTTACCGCGCTGGCGCTTACCAAACTAGACGGAACAGCCAAAGGTGGTGTGGTGATCGGCATCTCAGATCAGTTCAGAATTCCGGTGAAATACATTGGTATCGGTGAAGGACTGGATGACCTGCAGATCTTCCAGCGGACTGAATTTGTGGATTCGCTCTT
>JBBIUJ010000123.1:0-11258 GCA_037440345.1 Prolixibacter sp. | reverse complement strand
ACGGAACGGGGGCAATCATGGCTGTTCCGGCCCACGATCATCGCGACTTTGAATTTGCCCAAACATACAATCTCCCCATTGTCTGCATTTTGGATCCGGGAAACAGTGTCGATGAAGATTTGAGAATGAAAGTTCTTGCTGGAGAAGCGTGCTGGAGCGAAGATGGGGCGTACATTAATTCTGTAAACAATAATATTGGAATTGATATCAATGGCCTGTCCAAAGAAAAGGGAATTGAGCAGGTTACTTCATGGCTCGAAAACGCCGGATTGGGAAAAGCAACTGTCAATTATAAGCTGCGCGATTGGCTTTTCAGCCGTCAACGTTACTGGGGTGAGCCATTTCCTGTCATCCATTGGGAAGATGGGGAAATTTCCCTGCTGGACGATGCCGAGCTTCCTTTGCAGTTGCCTGAAGTTGAAAAATACCAACCTGGTGAAACAGGGGAATCACCTTTGTCTAATGCCGGGGAATGGCTTTATGTGACAGATGCCAATGGTCGGAAAGGACGCCGCGAAACCAATACCATGCCCCAGTGGGCAGGTTCCTGCTGGTATTACCTGCGGTTTATCGACCCGAAAAATGATTCAGTACCTTTCGCCAAAGCCAAAGAGAATTACTGGATGCCGGTCGACCTCTATGTCGGGGGCGCTGAACATGCCGTACTGCACCTTTTGTACAGTCGTTTCTGGCACAAAGTGCTGTTTGATTTGGGGATCGTTTCGACCAATGAGCCTTTCCAAAAATTGTACAACCAGGGGATGATCCTGGCATTTGCCTATGAAACTGCTTCCGGCTCCAAAGTCCCTTCCGATATGGTAACGGAAAAGGATGGCAAATATACCCACTCCGAAACTGGCGAGGAACTGCACCAGATTGTGGCCAAGATGTCCAAATCATTGAAAAATGTAGTAAACCCGGATGATGTTGTCGAGAAATTCGGCGCCGATTCACTTCGCCTATATGAGATGTTTATCGGTCCGCTCGATGCCACCAAACCCTGGACAGAGAATGGTGTAAAAGGCGTCTACAATTTCCTGCGTAGGGTAGCTGCTTTCTTTGGAGAGCCAAACAATCAGACGGAGATGACGGAAAGAAAGGAGACTTTGAAAATATTGCACCAAACCATCAAAAAGGTAGGGGATGATGTAGAGGATATGAAGTTCAATACGGCCATTTCGCAGATGATGGTATTTACGAACCATTGCTACAAAGTTGGAACGGTTACATCTGAAACTGCCAATACTTTTTACAAAGTGTTGGCGCCATTTGCTCCTCACCTGGCCGAAGAGCTATGGGCCTTGAACGGAAATTTACAAATCATTGGAACCTCCTCATGGCCGCAGTTTGATCCTGCCTGCCTGACGGAGGAAGTTGTAGAGTACCCGGTCTCTTTCAATGGTAAAGTAAGGTTCAAACTCGAATTGCCGGTCGGCCTTTCAGCCAAAGAAGTTGAGGATGCGGCCCTGAAAAGCGATCTGACCAAAAAATGGACCGAAGGCAATACAATTGTAAAGATTATTGTGGTGCCGGGGAAAATTGTGAATATTGTGATCAAGTAATCCAGAAAAGAGGGGGAGAAGGGGCGAAGAGGAGAGGGGGCGAGTGGTCCTGTACAAAATAGCATCAAGCAAAATGAAAAAATTGTTCAAAGAAATTTACCACCGGGAAATGTCATATTGAGCCGGAGATTGGAGTTCAAATCACCCCCTCTCCCCTTCGCCCTGTCTCCGCTTCCATAACCGGCATCATCAACTGTTAATTAAAAAACATACCAACATGACTGCATCTAAAATACGCGTCCGCTTTGCACCCAGCCCAACCGGCCCGCTCCATATTGGTGGCGTACGCACAGCTTTGTTCAACTATCTCTTTGCCAAACACCTTGGTGGCGATTTCCTGTTAAGGATTGAAGACACAGATCAGACGCGGTATGTACCTGGAGCGGAAGATTACATCATGGAAGCCCTCGACTGGTGTGGCATAAAAATCGACGAAGGCCCGCGCGAAGGAGGTGTGCATGCCCCCTACCGTCAAAGTGAGCGGAAAGAACTATACGGTACTTATGCACTGCAGCTGATTGATTCGGGCCATGCCTATTATGCTTTTGATACGGCCGATGAACTGGATGCATTGAGAACCAAGGCAGAGGCTGCCGGTGAGACCTTCACCTACAGCAATGCAACCCGCGCCGGATTGAACAACTCTTTATCCCTGTCGAAAAGTGATTGTGAAAAACTTCTTGCCTCTGGTGCGCCACATGTGGTGCGTTTCAAAATGCCCGAAAATTTAGTGGTAGAAGAGACCGATTTGATTCGCGGGCACGTTCAGTTCAACACCGATCAGCTTGATGACAAGGTCCTTTTCAAAAGTGACGGAATGCCCACTTACCACCTGGCCAATGTGGTCGACGACCACTTGATGGAGATTACCCATGTGATACGTGGTGAAGAGTGGTTGCCCTCGGTTCCGTTGCATATATTGTTGTACCGGGCCTTTGGTTGGGAGAAGACCATGCCGCAGTTTTCGCATCTACCATTGATATTAAAGCCCGTTGGGAAGGGAAAGTTAAGCAAACGCGATGGCGACCAGATGGGTTTTCCAGTTTTTCCACTTGCCTGGAAAGATCCTGAAACAGGAGATGTTTCAAGGGGATACCGCGAAGATGGCTATCTGCCGGATGGATTTATTAACATGCTGTCACTGCTGGGCTGGAATCCGGGTACGGAACAGGAGATCTTCTCCATGGATCAGCTCATCAGCAGCTTTTCGCTCGAAAGGGTTGGAAAATCAGGTTCGAGATTTGATCCGGAGAAGACCAAGTGGTTCAACCACCAATACCTGATACGCCATTCTGACGAGGAACTTGCAGGCCTATTCCGGCCATACCTGGAAGCTAGAGGCATGAATGTACCGTTCCAATTGGTCGTTCGGGTTACTGGCCTTGTTAAGGAACGCTGTCATTTTGTGAATGAAATCTGGGACCAGGGATTTTTCTTTTTTCAGTCGCCCGAATCGTATGACGAAAAAATCGTCACCAAACGCTGGAAAGATGGTGTTCCCGAAATGATGGCCGAAATAGCTGCATTCTTTAATACTGTGAAAACCTGGCATGCCCCTGAAATTAAAGAGCCCTTTTCTCAATTTGTAACTGATAAGGGATGGAATTTTGGCGTCATCATGAATTCGCTCCGTTTGTGCCTTGTTGGCGGAAGCTATGGACCCGATATTTTTGAGATTTGTGAGATCATCGGACAGGCCGAGACGATTGAGCGCATTGGGCTGGCATTGAACCGGTTGGGGAAGGTATGATGAAAAGACTGGGATGACTGGGACGGAGAGACTATATTGATTAAAAATTTATTGACTCCCAAACCTCATAATATCTATCGTTTAGTTTATCATGCTATTCCTCTCATTTGAAAAGATTATTATCTCTCAACATCAAATCAATTCAACCCTAACAGCTATAATGCAGATCATATAAAATCTTATTTTTATTCTGCAATCTTAGTAGATTGATGAAAAGAGACAACCCCAATCTTATTATCTTATTTGTAGAAACCAACTCTTATTATTTTGTTTCTTCCGCCCGATCCCAAAATTCAGGTACTTATTTGGCACCAGTTCGCGGGCGCTGATCGTAAAATCTTCCTTTTTTCCACTAAGATTATCTGAGAAAAATAAGATGTATATTATCCTGATTGCGTGAAAATTAATTGACCTAACTACGATTATTTGGTTTTCCATTACTCTTTTTCAATTTTTTTATATCAATTGCCTAATTTGCCCCGATTCACTCGCCCCGTCGTCCTAGTCATCCTAGTCGTCCTGGTCATCCTAGTCTTTCCCACAAACGGCGAAGAACAACCCCAATCACTTTAATAAAACCATTCGCCAAAAACCTGGTATATTTTGTGAAGAAATGACCTAAAAAATTTGCATAATTGAAAAGTTCTCCCTAACATTGTTAATTAGAATGAGATGTTAAGCCCTTGTTGTATAAGGGATTCTCAAATTCAGATCCGGGTTTTACAATTTTTTTACAAAAATTATTTTTTTTTCATCTTTTTTCAACAACCGAAGCAACCTGTAGCGCTTTTTGAACATCTTACACTTAAACGGAATGGTCTTTTTATGTTTTGTTGCACATTGTAAAGTAACCTAACTTTCTTTTTGAACATCTGCATAAAACAGCCTCGGTTTTTTGATGTTTAGTTCTTTAAAATTTAAAGGAATAGACTGAAAATATTAGGAAAATTGAATTATTATGGATATTATTGTGCCTAAATTGGCATTCCTGAATCTAACCGGGATGGTAATTGGTTTTCAATAAGCTCAATTCGTTCTTATAAGCAATTAAAAATTAAATAATTAAAAACAAAAATCGACTAAAAAGAGAAAATTTTTACGATTATTATTTTATGAAAACTAGAGATTTTATTTATTTATCAAAAACAACAAAAATTATGAAAACAGGGGGTACTATGAATTTCCTAAGAAGAGCAGGGGTCATCTTGATGGTCGTTGCTATTTTTGCATCATCCTGCAACAAGTATGCGGATGATTTCAAACAACTCAACACCAAACTGGATGCACTTGCTGCCACAGTTGCAGGTGTAACTCAGTTGTCAGCCGATAATGCAGCTTTAAAAGCGCAGATTACTGCACTTCAAACAGCTGTTTCAGGTTTGCCAACAACCGGTTCTATCACTGGATTGGGCACGAGCCTTACCGCTCTCTCTGGAAAAGTAGATGGCATTGTTACTGCATTGGCCAATTTGGCTACAGCAGGGTCAGCCACTAAAGCTATTGTTGACGGGTTGAAAACTGACCTGGCAGCTCTTCTGAAGAAAGTTACTGATGACAACAAAGCTATGTCAGATAAATTGACTGCTCTTGGAACAACTGACGTTGCTCAATCACAACAGTTAACAGATCTTATTGCAGCAAATAATGCTTTGGCAACTCAAATTTCAACTGCCCAAACATCTTTGGACAATCTTACTACTCTAACGGGAACCACTGCTACACAGTCTGCCGTTGACGCTTTGAAAGTTCAATTAGCTGCTGCTCAGGCTACTTTAAATCAATTGCTTGCAAACAGCAACATGTACAATGGCGATGTAACCATCACTACTGACAAAGAGATGACCTTTTGGTCAAAGAAAATCGCTCAATTGGGTATGATCAATGGCAACCTTACCATCAACACAACTGCAATTTCTGCATCGAAATTGGATAGCGTTAACCTTGTGGTTAAAGCTATTGGCGCTGTAATTGGATCTCAAGCAGGTGTTAAAAATTCGGTTACTATTACTTCTACCTCTACTGCAACTAAGCTAAACGTTTCTGGTTTGGTTTCTGTATCGGGTAACTACACTGTATCAGGAGTTGCTATTAACGATGCAAATCTTAGCACTGTAGGTGGTAATTTCTCAGTTAACTATGATGGCCCTTACGCTTATCCTAATCTTACTGGTGTTACTGGTAACTTGACTTTAACCCGCATAGCTACTTCAACTACAAAAGCAGGAACTACTTCAATCAGCTTACCAACTGTTGTTGTTTCAGGTAGTGTATTTGATGGAACTAATGCAGCTGGTGTACTTGTATATCCAGAGGCTACTTCTATTGCTCTTTCTGGCGGTGTTACCTCCTTGACAGCAGTGGTTGCGACTCAAATTACTTTGGGCTCTACTGCTTATCCAGCACCCGGTTTGGCAGTTCAGGCTTCTACTACTGCTGCCGCTGTTGTTGACCTTTCTGCTGCAACTTCTGCTGCCGGCGCTGTTTCTGTTAATGCCTTTAATGGTAGTACAGTTAAATTTACGAATCTGGCTTCTGCAGCCGGTGGTGTTACCGTTAATACAGGAACAAGCGGTACAGTTGATTTCAGTAAATTGGCTACTGCAGCTGGTGGTATTACCTTAGCCGGACCTGCAACCATTGAATTCCCATTGTTGGCTTCAGGCGCTTTGACTTCTGATGCAACAACCGTTACTTTAACCAAACATGAAATGGCTATTGCTCCGGTACTTGCTAAAGTTGTTACCCTGACATTAGGAAACGTTAATAATGCTGTAAATCTTGATGCATACAACACTACCCTTGTTACTGCAAGTGTTTCAGGTAAGGCACAAACTACCTGGGCTGCTACGACAGGTTCTGTAGCCACTACTTCAAGTGCAAAATTAACAACACTGACACTTGGTGGTAATTTAGCTTCCGCTAGTCTTGCTGGTTTGACCAAATTGACATCACTTACAACTTCAGGTAATGTTAACTCATTGACTGTTGATGGAGCATCTGTATTGACAGCGATGACTCTTGGACATAATTACTATCAACCAGGAAATGTTGCCAATGGTGGTCCGGGTTCAAACCTTGTAATCACGAACAATCCGCTTTTGACAGCTCTGACTCCTTCTGTTTTAGATTACCCAGCTAGTATTGTTATTACTGGAAATGCTAAATTGGCTTTACTTGACCTTTCTTCTTATAAAACGAAGTTGTTGTCTGCTACTGGCGCCAATACAACCATTACCATTAATAGCAATGCACTTGTTGGAGACTATACCAATGCAGTTGCTATTACCCCAACAACTCCTTATGCTGAGACAGTTATCAAATCTACCACTTTGGCTTCATTGAAAGCATTTATTGCATCTTATCCTGCAACTGGTGTCCCAACGCTTACTTTGGCTATTAATATTGACAAGGTAACTCTTGGTGGTGTAGCTGGTAACGCAACTCTTTCTGCAAGAATGAGTGCTGATGCTGCTCATACTATGACTCCTGGTGGTGCTCCATTTAACTTTGGTGCTCCTGCAACTGGTATTACTATCCAGAAGGAATTTACTTTGGTACAGTAATTTGACTGCATATCAAATCGATAGTTTTCTATATTTAAAGCCTCCCTTCAGGGAGGCTTTTTTTTTGAGATAGCTGGATGGTTATGACTTTTGATCGCCGTTTGTAATTGTATGAATATACCGTTGCACAATAATATTTTCTATTTTTGAATCATGGGAAGGAAAATTGTAATTGCCATTACCGGGGCCAGTGGTTCGATTTATGCCAAAAGATTTTTGGAGAAGCTCACTACTTCGTCAACTCCAATCGACAATTGTTCTGTGGTCTTTTCGAAGAATGCCGGGGATATTTGGGCACATGAAATGAACGGGCATTTTGATGAGAATAGTTTACCTTTTAGGATATTTGGGCCAAATGATTTCTATGCCCCGTTTGCATCGGGATCTGCAGGATATGACACCATGGTAATTATTCCCTGTTCCATGGGTACCCTGGGGCGAATAGCAGCTGGAATATCGGATGATCTTATTACCCGTGCAGCGGATGTAATTTTAAAGGAACGCGGCAAATTAATTGTTGTTCCTAGGGAGGCGCCATACAATTTAATCCATCTTCGCAACATGGTAACCCTTACCGAAGCCGGCGCGATTGTGTTGCCTGCCACTCCCTCTTTTTATAGTCAACCTTCTACAATTAACGACTTGGTAGATACGGTGGTAAATCGGGTGCTGGATTTGGTGGGGATTGAGAATGATGGGTTTAAATGGGGTGAGGTTGGGACACAGAGTTTCACAGAGTAATTGAATGAAGTTAAGATCACAGAGCTACAAATTATTTACTCTGAGTTCTCTGTGGAATGGGCTTTAATGAATGAACCTCTTTATGCCATTTTTAAGTAGGAGGACATTGAAATTGATCAGTAGTCCAATTTGCTTGTTCGAAAACTTTAAATATGTTAGTATTTGCGCCTCATGGATGGGTGCGAGTTGGTCAACTGATTTTAACTCAACGATTACTGTATCTTCGACCAATATGTCGATTCTGTATCCACATTTCAACTTTATATCTTTAAAGGTAACTGGCACTGGCTTTTGCCGTTCTATTCTTAAACCTGCATTTTTAAGCTCCGATGCTAAACACTCTTCGTAAGCTGATTCAAGCAAACCGGGTCCCAGTACTCTGTGTACATTAATAGCACAACCTATTATTTCTGATGTAATCTGATTTGTTGTCATATTTTACTTTTTTCAATGATTAATTTATTAATCATCCTCTCTCTGTGATCTATTAATTTCTCAAATTCTCTCTGAGTCACTCTGTGTAATATTGTTAGGCGCAAGCAAGAGTCGCAATACTGACCCTGGTGCCGGGTACCTTCAGCAATACTTGCACACAGGCTTCGAGCGTTGAGCCGGTCGTAACGACATCATCGACCAATAAGATATGTTTGCCTTCCAGCAACTCCGGCTTTCTGACTCCAAAAAGCTCCTTTACATTTTCCCATCGTTCAAATCGTCCCTTGTTTGTTTGACTTTCAGAATAATTGTTGCGTACAAGATTGCCTTCCATAATTGCTATTCCCATGGCCTCGGCGATTCCTTTGCCCAGCTCGGCGCTTTGGTTGTAACCTCTCTTGTGTTCTCTTTTGGGATGCAGTGGAACAGGTATCAGTAATTCAATTTCTTGGTAGGGTGGCGATTGTATCAAATCGGTTCCCATTAGAAATCCAAGTTTTTCCGCTACATCTTTTCTGCCTTTGTATTTTAACTGGTGCATCAAATGTTGCATAATTCCTCCTTTATCAAAGGTGCAAAACGCGGTGGCCATTTTTAAATTGGCCCTACCCCAGAACAGTTGGACAACCGGATTATCGGCTATTTTTTCGAATCCGGTTTTGGGCAGGTCTGCCAGACATCCCAGACAGAGGGTCTCTTCACCGCGCACCAGCGCCGTGTGGCAACCTGCGCAGAGACGGGGGTAGAAGAGGGAGAGGAGATCGTCGAGAAGCATAAGATTGTTTGAAATGTTTGAAAGAGCGCCGGTCCCTGAGCCTGTCGAAGGGAAAAGTTGGCGCTACCTGAGCGAAGTCGAGGGGTTAGGATTAGCTTTATAGACCGGTCCCCGAGCGAAGTCGAGGGGTGCTGAGGGAATATTTTTAGTTTAAACCTATTTTTCTACGGCCAGGTAGCCAACTGCTTTTCTTGGTGTTGCTTTTTTGATAGCTAATTCTTGCAACGCCTGATAGATTTCATTGAATTGGAGGTTGGTATCAACCATAAAATTTTCCAATTTTTTATTGATCTCGGTAAAGAGCAGTGTGTTTTGCCGGATTAAGATAAATGCCCGGATAATTTGGATGTTGATTTCAATTGCCTTATCACTCCTAAGGACACTTGAGAGCATCGCGACACCTTGTTCTGTAAATGCATAAGGTAAGAATCTGTTACCACCTCTGTTTGATATCACAATTTGTGATACCAAACTATCTCGCTCTGCTCCGGACAATTCAAACATGAAGTCCGGTGGGAAACGGCTTTCATTTCTTTTAACCGCCTGTTTTAAACTTCTTGTGTCAACACCGTACATATCAGCCAGATCAAAGTCAATCATCACTCTTTGTCCCCTGATCTCGTGAATTTTGTTTTGAATTAGTTGAAGTTCCATTTTGTAGATGTTTAAATTTATGCAGTTCATTTTCATTCTCACTGTAGTTTGAGGTCACAAAATGTGACCTCAAACTATTAGGCTTAAAGTTTGATACCATAAGTTACGGTAAAAAATGGAGAAAAAGAAGGGATAAAAAGAAAGTCCCGCTGCAAACCACTGCAACGGGACCTCATATGATGAGATATCGATCTCTTATATTCCGAATGTGGATTTGATCTTATCGACGTAATCGAGTTTTTCCCAAGTAAACAACTCAACCTCTTTTTCGATGTTGCCAAAATAGGCCGATTCAAATTTTTTGGTCACTATGCGAGGTGTACGGCCCATGTGGCCGTAGGATGCGCTATCCTCATAAATTGGATTACGGAGTTTCAAACGCTGCTCAATGGCATAGGGACGAAGGTCGAACAGGCCCGAGATTTTGTCGGCTATTTCGTTGTCATGCAGATTTACTTTAGCAGATCCATAGGTATTTACATAGATATTGACTGGTTGCGCAACACCAATTGCATAAGCAAGTTGTACTAAAATTTCTCCTGCGACACCCGCTGCAACCACATTTTTTGCAATATGGCGGGCAGCATAGGCGGCAGAACGGTCTACTTTGGAAGGATCTTTTCCAGAGAATGCACCTCCTCCGTGGGCTCCGCGCCCTCCGTAGGTGTCAACAATAATCTTGCGTCCGGTAAGGCCGCTGTCTCCGTGAGGTCCGCCGATAACGAACTTCCCGGTAGGATTGACGTGCAAAATATATCCGGGTTCGAAGAGTTTCTGCAAACGGACGGGAAGTACTGCTTTTGTAGCAGGGATCAGGATATTTTGAACATCATCCTTGATTTTGGCAAGCATTCTAACATCATCTGTATCGAAATCGTCGTGTTGGGTAGAGATCACGATGGTATGAACTTTTACTGCCTGGCTGTTATCGTCATATTCGATGGTTACCTGCGACTTTGCATCCGGGCGAAGGTATTTCATCACCTTGCCGGCTTTGCGGATTTTTGCCAGCTCTTTAAGCAGCGCATGGGCAAGTTCAAGCGGTAGTGGCATAAAGTTGTCGGTTTCGCTGCACGCATAACCGAACATCATTCCCTGATCACCGGCTCCTTGGTTCTCCAGTTCGGAGCGTTCTACGCCCCGGTTGATGTCGGGTGATTGCTCATGGAGCGCGGTGAGGACACCGCAAGAGTCGCCATCGAACTGGTACTCCGCTTTTGTATAGCCGATTTTGTTGATGACCTTTCTGGCCACTTCGCGAACATCGACATAGGTTTCTGATTTGATTTCGCCGGCAAGAATCACCTGTCCGGTTGTGACCATCGTTTCGCAAGCTACTTTTGATTTTGGATCGTAAGCAAGAAATGCATCCAATACTGCATCCGAAATCTGATCAGCAACTTTGTCTGGATGACCTTCTGATACTGATTCTGAGGTAAATAGATATCCCATAGGTTAAATTATTAAGTCACTTTTTTAAGGCGACGGATGTAAAACTTAGTGGGATGGATGATTGAAGGGGAAGTCAATACACTTTGTTTTAGCATTTTTTTCCGTGGTTGCAATCAATCAAATCCGTCCACTGCACAAATGTAAAATTTAATTTTTGGAAAAACAAGTGACTAAAGTGACTAGAGTGAACTAAAGTAACTAGAGTGAACTAAAGTGACTAAAGTACTTCGCAATTTTGCTATTATGTACAGACCATGCGGGTTCCCAACTTTAGGCAATTTAGTCACTTTAGTTCACTCTAGTTACTTTAGTTCACTCTAGTCACT
>JBBIUJ010000122.1:0-11272 GCA_037440345.1 Prolixibacter sp. | reverse complement strand
AACACTCTTTTTTATCGTTTTAAAGACACAAAAAAAAGTAATTAAAACCACTTTCAATTACTTTCTCCCTAGCTCTGTATCTATAAGGCTTGCGAAGCTTTTTTCCAACCATTTTTAACTATTATATCAAATCTAAGAAATAAAGGTAGAATTGTATTGTTGTAATAAAAATTCAGGATTAGGATAAAACTTATCAGGCAAATTTATTGATTGATGTTCATGTCTTTTAAATAAAGCATTAAATGTATCTTTTTCTTGTATTTGATGAAGTGCAGGAGAAATTAAGATTTTATAATCATCTTTTATGCCGATATATCCTAATTCAAAGGCTTTGTCATGAATATTACACAAGCATAATCCATTTTCAGGATTTAATCGATTTAATTGATTAGACGACCATTTAATGATATGACTTGCAACTAATAAGCTATTTATATTCAAATTACAAATAGCGCAAGAATTTGAATAATTATTAATAATAACTTGTCTAAATAATGATTGGTTCACTCTAGTTTTAACAAGCTTTTCAACATCAATACCTTCTTTGCCGCTTAATACATCACGTTCAATTATCTCAATCTCTTGCTTTTCAAGGACTATTTCTTCAATTTTTTTATTCTGAAATTTGGCTAAAAGGACTTCACTTTCATAAAGCATTTCATCCCAATTACTCACAAATTCATTATAAATTTCAATTGCATTTTTTCCAGGATTTGCTAATCCTTTTACTCTGTCTTTATGTTTTGGGTCTTGTCTAGATAAATGAACTAACTTGAATGCTACGGCCCCAGGAGTTTTTCCTATTAATTTTGCAAGGTTAATTATTTTCGAATTTCGATAATTAAATTGCCCATAACGAAGTTTGGTATATAAGTTCATTACCAAAAGAAACTCGTTCCTTGTCCATTTTGACCTTTCCATTATGGTTTCTTTATTTCTTTTAATGCTAAGTCTAATTCTTCTAGCGTGACTTCAAATTCTTCTTTTAAAGCAGCATTTTCAATCGAATTTAACTCATCTGAAATCAATTTAATTGCTGAAATAATGGCGTTGGTTATTAATTCCTTGTTCATAAATCTGAATTATAGAGAATTTACGTTCGGCATTATATTGAAAATCAACAGTTAGGAGTGTGCAAGGTTCTCTGAAATAGAATTTCACTAAAAATTAATTCATAATTCGAAACCTCTTTTCGCCATGGAAAATCCCTCTTATTCGAGTCAAACCACTCTAATAAAACCTTCCTGAAATATCTAATGTCATTTTTATTCCACATGACACAAAGATAAAAAAATCTAGAGGCATGAAATCAGAAATTTCTACGCATTTGTAATTCAATTGGCTTAAGAACATAGAATAGTTTGCAGCTACCTATTCAATTTACCCCGCAGTAGCGAATTTGAAATTCCGTGCCCGAACAAATACAGCCTTAAATATTTTATTATCAATCAATCAGGATTACGAAATTTATATATCCGACTCATTATCAAAATATTGCTGTTGTACAAAGACGACTTTTCGATAAACTGTACGGGCACAGATTACAAATCTGCGCCAGCGAGGAAGAAAGTGGCATTTTCTAAGTCGTCCGTTAAACCAAATATCGATAAAACTGTCTATGAGCTAACAATGGACAAGTGCATCTATTTGACCCCTATTTCTCATTTTTTACTCTGCACTTTTTTGTTATCATTGTCTGGCATATAATCTGTTAACACTTTTAAAATCAAATTATAACATGATGAACCTAAGAAAATTCGGATTACTGATTCTGTCAATCATCATTCTATCGTCCGGCTCTTTGAGGGCGGACGAAGGAATGTGGATGCTTCCGCTGCTTCAGAAACTGAACAGCAAAAAAATGTCGGAGATGGGCTTTAAGCTCTCTGCCAAAGAGATTTACGACATCAACAACTCCAGTTTGAAGGATGCTGTTATGCATTTTGGCGGTGGATGTACAGCCGAGCTGATCTCCAAGGAGGGACTCGTTCTGACCAACCACCATTGTGGCTACGGTACGATTCAAAGGCTAAGCACGGTCAACCACGACTATCTTCAGGATGGATACTGGGCGAAAAACCGCGACGAGGAGCTTCCTGCCAAGGGACTCTCCGTTACATTCCTCGACAGGTTTGAAGATGTTACCAAAACGGTAACGGATGCTATGGCCGCTGCAACTGATTCCAAAGCCAAAGATGCCGCATTTGCGACTATTTCCGATACATTGACAGCCAAAGCAATTAAAGGAAACAAGTACCTGAAAGCCAGAGTCGTCTCTTTCTTCGGCGACAACCAATATTACATGGTGGTGACCAAGACTTATAACGATATCCGTTTCGTTGGCGCTCCCCCCTCCTCCATCGGAAAATTCGGCGCCGATACCGACAACTGGATGTGGCCGCGTCATACGGGCGATTTCAGCATGTTTCGCATCTATGTCGACAAAGACAACAATCCGGCCGAGTATGCAAAGGATAACGTTCCTTACCAGCCAAAGAAATATCTGACCATCTCACTCAAAGGAGTCAACCAGAACGATCCGGCCATGATCATCGGCTATCCCGGCAGGACCAACCGTTTTATGACCTCCTACGAAGTGAAGGAGACCAGCGAAATTACCAATGCCGTCACCATCCTGGTAAGGGGAGTGCGTCAAAATGTATTGATGGCCGATATGGAGGCAGATCCAAAAATCAGATTGCAATATTCGAGCAAATATGCCGGCTCCTCCAATTTTTGGAAGAAAGCGATTGGTATGAACGAGACCTTTGCCAAATTGAAAGTAATGGATAGAAGGGCTGCCGAAGAGAAAATTTTCACAGAATGGGTTGCCGCGGATCCGGTAAGGGTTGAAAAATATGGAAAAGCATTATCTGATGTGAAATCCGCAATAGAAGCCAGAGCCAAACTTATGAAGCTCTCCAGGTATTACTCTGAGGCACTGAATTCCATTGAACTGACCTCTGCAGCCAGCCGGTTTGCGCCCAAGCCTGAAGGCAGTGAAAGAAGCGGCCAGGGAGGTGGCAGAGGAGGCTATTTTGGTGGAACTCCGGCTGATTTTTACAAAGATTACAGCGTTTCTACCGACAAAAAAGTGGCCAAGGCATTGATTTCTCTCTTCAGGGAAAAAGTTCCGGCAACCGATCTTCCTGATTTTTATAAAACCATCGATACGCAATACAATGGAAATGTAAGTGCCTATGTGGATGCGATGTACAGTCAGTCGGCATTTGTTTCGGAAGAGAAACTGAATGCAGCACTGGCCGGCGATAAAGCAGTCCTGTTAAAAGATCCTGCCTACCTGGCGGCCAAGGATATATCTACTGCCATAGGGAAGTACATGCTTGATATGGAGCAATTCAGAAACCAGTATGCCAAAGGCCAGAAACAGTACATCGCCGGTATGCTGGAGATGAAAGCCGGTCAGGCTATTTACCCGGATGCCAACTCAACCATGCGTTTGACGTACGGGAAAGTGTTGAATTACTCCCCTAAAGATGGCGTGATCTACGACTATGTAACCACCATGGATGGTGTGATGCAAAAAGAGGATCCTAAAAATTGGGAATTTGTGGTCCCTGCCAAACTTAAAGAACTTTACAATGCCAAAGACTTTGGCCAGTATGCCATGAAGGATGGTCGCATGCCAGTTGCCTTCCTCACCAACAACGACATTACCGGAGGCAACTCCGGGAGTCCGGTGATGAACAAAAATGGGGAGCTGATCGGAACGGCCTTCGATGGCAACTGGGAATCCATGAGCAGCGATATTATCTTTGAACCTTCGCTTCAACGTTGCATAAATGTGGATATTCGCTACACCTTGTTTATCATGGATAAGTTTGGCGGAGCGGGGTATTTGCTTAATGAGATGAGGATTGCGAAATAACAAAAGACCCTCAAGGTTTTGAAAACCTTGAGGGTCTTGAATTTGAAATTGTCGTTTTTTTTCGGTATATTTATGTAGCTACCATGGCTTTATGATTGCAGGCCTTGGTATTTTTGTTAAGAAATAAGTATACCATGAACCAGCATGAATTACTGCTCTATGGGGGATATTATCACATCTTCAATAGGGGGATCAACAGTTGCAAGCTTTTCAGAAAAGCTGACAATTACAACTACTTTTTGGAGTTATATGACAAGCACATTTCACCAATAGCGGATACTTACGCCTGGGCGCTGATGCCAAACCATTTTCATCTGATGGTCAGGATCAAGGAGATGCAGGAAATTCAAGAGATTCGAGGTTTTAAGAACCCCGAATCTCTTGAAAAAGCTCCCCACCAATATTTCTCCAATTTATTCAACGCCTACACCAAGGCGATCAACAAATGTTTTAACAGGACGGGCAGTCTGTTTGAACATCCATTTCACCGCAAATCAATCACCAACAAAAACTATTTCAAGCATTTGGTGATTTATATCCACAACAATCCGGTTCATCATGGATTTACAGAATTTGCTATGGATTACCCATGGTCTTCCTATCTCACCTGTATCTCGCTGCGACCAACCAATTTACAGCGGGAGAAGGTGATGGGATGGTTTGACAATCAGGCAAACTTTAAGTTGATGCACAGCCAAAAACCAGGGTATTTCGGAGATGATGAATTATTTCCCCCAAGACCCTCAAGGTTTTGAAAACCTTGAGGGTCTTGGTATTCATTTATATTGTTCAAATAATTCTTTCACTTTGCCTTCAGCGGTATTCCCGCCATGCACCACTACCCTGTATCGCAATAAGAGTTTTTCCCCCTTTTTCATCACCGTTTCCTTATCATTTACAGGCCAATACATAGGTGTTGGCGACATAAATCCATAGTCGCGTGTGAACCAGGGTGATGGATACCATGGATTGGAAGGATGTTGCAAAATGGCTATTCCCTCAGAAAAATCACCCCTCTTACCATAGAAATCCATCCAAGGCGAACCTTTACCAAAAGTAGCCTTCTCTCCACTCTCCCCTTCGGCATTTACCATGGTTCCACCATTTTTCACAGAAAGATCGGCGGCCATCCGGACGCTAAAAAGAGAGTGGTTGGTCTTCCTGATGGTCACGTCTATCAGCATCTCCATGGTAATTTCTGCATCTAAGAGCCGTATGTTGTCGGATGGAGATGTAATGGTAAATTTTCGGATATCCTTGATAGGTGACAACGCGCCTGGCCTGCTCCAGATGCACTCATCCGAAATCACCACAGAATCTCCTCCCTCTTTCAGTATTTCGGCATTTACGGAGATAATGCGCCCGCGTTCCAACCCCTCCTGCCAGTAATTACCACCATTTACCTGGTCGCATCCGAAGAAAAGCGAACTGTGGTGCGGATACTCGCCGTTCCGCATGGAGGTGACAGATCCTCCCGAAAGAGGGCCGTTCACCGGATAAAAGAAGGGATATTTCTCATCGGAAGAGCAAATATAGCTGGTGAAATATTTACCATCGATGGTCACATTGATTTTGGATCCAACCTTTACCGCGGTAAGTTTGGCAGCCTGAAGTTGTGAATAGCAGGTCAGTGATAACGCAAGAATAAATAACAAACTCGTATTCTTCATAATGTGATTTTATGATATTGAAATAATTGGAAATAGATTGAAATAAATGGAAATAGGAATGAAGACGAAATAGCTGTAAAAGACAATTTTCAATATTTAATTCTTCCGTCCGAAATTATCAGCCACTTATTTTTCAATATGTTTTCGCGGACGGTTTTCTATTGACGTTCTTCTACCCCGGGTATCGCTCCTTCGTCGCTTAACCCGGGGCTATTGACATTTAACCCTTCCAGGGTAAACTAAAAGGTCATGCAGGAAACTCTATCTTCAGGAGTCGCGCTATCCCACTCTCCCCTTCGCCAAGTCTCCCCCTCTTTTCCTTAACCTCACATTTTGATATTGGTAGTTCCATACGGAAACCGCTGCGATCTTGACAGCATCTTATTCGCTTCATCGTCTTTGACAAATTTCTCCGTATCCGGATCCCAATCCAATTTTCTGCCCAACTTCATGGAAATATGGGTCACCAGGCAGACAGTGCATGCCCTGTGTCCCTTCTCAACAGGCGAAATTGGTTCATTTCCTGAGATAATACAATCAAGCCAGTTTTTGTGCTGGTTGTCAATTTTATAGAGATGAATTTCATTTTCACCGATTTTAGAAGTCAGGATTTTGGCATCCAGCGCCTTGCTGCTCCTTTTTTGTGAAACAGGATCACTTGCCGAAGCGGTATAGGCTCCTCTGGTCACAAATATCCATCCTTCGCTGCCTTCGTAACGGATGCCATTTGGATAGGCACCGCTGGTCAATTGGGTGATGCCATTTTTGTATTCGGCTACCGCCAGAAAGTCGCCATGTACATCCCACAAACCAGATTTCGGGAAAGTGGCCATCGCATTGATGGCGATGGGTCCGGTGTACTCCGTGTCCATGCCCCAGGCTGCCGAATCGAAGTGGTGCTGTCCCCAGCCTGTTATCATGCCTGCTCCGAACTGCTCGCAACGCAGCCATCCCGGACGGTCGCTCATGCTGTTCTGCGGATGTACGCGCATTTCGGTATAATATACTTCGGGCGTCGATCCCAGCCACATGTCGTAATTGAGGTTCTTGGGTATCGGCATTTCCGGCGCCACCGGACCGGAAGGGTCCCCCGGCAATCCGATTTTGACGGTGTGCAGTTTGCCTATCCTTCCATTACGGACCAGTTCTGCCGCAATGCGAAACTGTGGCATTGCGCGCTGCTGGGTCCCCTGCTGCAAAATAGTTCCCTTTTTCTTAACTACATCGGCAAGCATCCGCCCTTCTGCTATGGTGAGCGAGGTTGGTTTTTGCAAATAGACGTGCTTTCCCAAAAGGGTCGCTTCGATGGCTGGTTGGGCATGCCAGTGGTCGGGAGTGGAGATCATAACCGCATCAATCTCTTTGTTGAGCAGCATCTCGCGGTAGTCACCATACGTTTTCACATTTACCGCAGAAGGGCTTCCGCTCTTTTTTGCATAAAATTCCTCGATAAACTGTTTGCCTTTGGCTGCCCTGTTTGAATCCACATCGGCTACCGCGATAACCCTGGCCAAATCAATTGGCAGTGTTTCCGCCAGATCATGCCCCATGGCGATCCGGCCGAAGCCTATCTGGGCCACATTGATTTTATTGCTTGGCGCATTTGCTCCGAATATGGAAGAGGGAACAATTGTTGGAATAATCATTCCTCCGGCCATGGCTGCAGAGGAGCTTTTCAGAAAATTTCTTCTTTCCATTTGTTTGGTTTTTTGTTGTATGAAGATAAAGCTATTTGGGTAGTGAAATTGTTTTGATGTACTCTTCGAGCCTTTCCGCATTGTAGATTCCGGTAACTTGTCTGGTCCTGTTGTTGTTTAGCTTGATGAAAAAATACTCCTTGAAGAGAATCCGTTCTACTTTCATTGACTTTACATCTTTCAGGAATATTCCGTTATCCACATTCGTTAAGACCGCAGTGACAATAAGTACTATACCTGCTATTCCAATAAGCAATCCCGTCCACAATTCGTGAGTGTCGTTATGCTTTACAAAATTCGTCAAATTGTAAAGACCCAACAAAAACAACAGACTAGAGGAAAATAACCTGGAACGCTTCAAATACTTTGCATTGTCCGTAATAACAATTTTATCCTCTTCAAATACAATTTTGCCTTTTTTGAGTTCGAAAGTGTTGTTCATCATGGATTTTGTTTGGTTTGATTGGTTTTTTACTGGAATAAAAATACTTAAGTTTAGCGTATAAACCAATGTCGCATTAACAACTTTGTAGGACTCACCAATTCAAGATTACTTATCATTGTAAATTGTCCATTTTCAATTGTCAACTACTTATAATCCTTTACTGCCTTAACGAATGCCAGCAAATTCTCAGTAGGTACCTTTTGAGGAATACCACCTCCGCAAGACCAGATAATCCGTCTGTGATCGGTTGCCTCTCTCATCATTGTTTGAGTTGTTGCATAGACCTCCTCCGGTTTACCGGCAGCCAGCACATCACGAGGGGGTAAATTGCCAATCAAGGCAACCTCTGCTCCCGCAAGTTCCCTGATCTGATTAATTGGATGGTCGAATGCGAAGTTAAAGAGATTTACGCCCATTTCCTTCAGGAAAGGTGCACAGGTCAACCCAAAGGCATCGTTGTGGAAGAAACCAATTTTCGATTCAATAGCGCCAAAACATCGCCTGATATAGGGTACCACAAACTCCCGGCATTCATCTTCCCCCACAAATCCAACGATGTCGTCCAACAAAAGAACCCCTTCAATGGAAGCAAAGCAGGCTTTCTGGTAACGTACCCAATCTTCAATAAATTTGGTGATTTTCTCCATCAGTTGGTGTGCCTTATCCGGATTCATTGCCAAAAGAAGCATAAATTCGGAAGTGCCCATTAAAAAGGTTGCAATGTTCAGCGGACCGCGGGTAACTGCAAATTTGATCTGGTGGCCTTCCTCATTGATGGCCGGCTCCATCAGCCTCAGCCTGTTGATCATGAAAGGAAGCAAACCATCACTGGTCACATTGGGTTGCGGCAACCGGTCGATGTCCTCATCCGAATAGATAACCTTCTCAGCATGAGGCAGATTTGATTCGTACCAGACCGACCGTGCCCCGAAGGCCGAAGGCTCCGTGCACATACCATATTCTGACCAGAATCCCGGAAGGAAAGTTATCTCAGGAAACTGATCTATGGCCTTCAGATTGGTTTTCAGCCAAATATCATCCGAAGAGTAGTAATCCAATGTTGAAATACCAGCCCAACCTGGAAGCCAAGGACTGTCAATTATAAAGCCAAGCGCTTTTTTATCTGTACTTCTCCCCTCTACAACAGCCAACAAAGCTTCCCACTGTTTATTTGTCATAACGATTTACTTTTTTTTCAAATATAACTTTTCAGGGCCATTTTAAACATTCGTAGATGGGGTAAAAGTCATATTATCAGAAATTATTCTGCTCAATCTTTGAAATACCTTTCGGCATTTTTGTAAAATATTTTATCTACGACCTCTCTGGGCAATTGTAATCCCTTCAATTTCGTGTTAGGCATATCTTTGAAAACCATGGAGGAGTCAGTGGCCAAATAGGTCCAGTGATCCAACCAGGTTCTTTTCATCCCATTACAAACAGAGGTATAATTGGTACTCTTTTCATTGACAGACATATCCGTACCGTATATGATCCGATCCTGATATTTAACCAGAAAATTTCGTACTTTCTCGCGGTCTTTTGACGACTGATACTCCAGATTACTTATTCGGGCAGAAAGATCTGTTTTTAACTGCGGATAGCGGTCGAAGCTTTTGGACAGCTCATCCACACTCCACTCCTCACTGGCCAAATGCGCACCAATGAATTCAAGCCCGGGATGTTTTTGGAGCAGATTGTTGCGCGCATTGATCTGATCTTCATAGGAAGGTGACTCCGGGTGCAAAAACATATGGTATTGTGGATGATCCTGATAATATCGCCTGTCGTTGGGCGTTGTCATCTGATCAACAGGCAGCCAGCAGTTTTTCGGCTCACCCAGATGAGCGAGCAATGGGATCCGATGCTTTTCAAGGTAATTGAAAACTGTATCAAACTTCTCGTTGTCAACCATGACGTATTTGCCTGAACTGTTCTTCAAAGACATGCCAATATTTTTCCAGACTTTGATCCCTGAAGCGCCGGCTTTCATGCATTGCTCGATGCGGTCGATAGTCTCTTTGCCAAATCCTGAATTTTCAAAATTATCTACCGTGAAGGTTCCAAAAAATGCAAACTTACCAGGAAACCGCTGTTTGATGAAGGTTGTGATTTCAAGTTGTTTGTCAATTGACGTCCCGGCATCTACATTCGGTGAAATGATCCTGAAATTCAATGAATCAACAAATTTCAGATATCCAACATCACTTGAGTTGTAATGAAAGTGACCGTCAATTTTAGGAACAAACTGAAAATCAGACGCACTGTAATACAGCTTCTTCCTGGTAGTTGTGGCGGATTTGTTTTGAAAACTATAAAAAGCAATACAAGCGAAACACATCAGGAGCGAAAACGTCCATAATCCATATGGCAAATCGAAGAACAGATTCTTTGGTGTTTTCATATACAAACTTGATTTTGTGCTTATAAAATTACGATAAATACTTATTCTTTGATCATCAGACCTGACAGGTTTTGGAAATCTGTCAGGTCTGATTTATTTTTTTTACTAAATTTACCCTACCATTTCAATCAAATTTTTAACTATTCAACTACTAAAATCATGCAAAAGAGAGGGAGCGTCCGTTTGGGCATTAACATGGAGTTTGTTCGCCACCACGATATGTCCTTTGCCAATGGGGTAGCCAAAGCCGCTGAAATTGGTTACGAATACATTGAACCCATGGTTCATCTTGGCAGGGAACTACTCAGTGAAGCAGGTTATTTTCATTCCGTTTCACTTTTTGATGACCCGTTGTGGGTAAAACAGCTATGCGCCGAACATGGGGTCAAACTGTCAGGATTATCTGCTCATACTCCTTTGTGCAAACCAGAGATCAGTGTCGAATACCTGAAAATGGCGATCAGATGGGCATCGCATGCCGGCGCCCCGGTTGTGAACACCGATGAGGGTCCCAAACCATTCTGGACTTCCAGGGAACTGGATTACCAACTGATGACCTATACCCTGACAGAGGCTTCAATGGTGGCAGAACGACATGGCATCAAAATCGGAATAGAGCCACACCAGCAGTACAGCAAAACACCAGAGGGACTCGATAGCATTCATGCACTGGTTAACTCTCCGGTAATCGGGATCAATTTTGATACCGGGAACAGTTACCTGGCCGGAGGTTCCGATGTCTATGAATGGCTCGAGCAGGTAAAAGACAGACTTGTCCACCTACATGCCAAAGACATCAGTATGGCGCAAAGCGAATTGCAACGTGGAAAAGTAACCGGGACACCTGTTGGATGTGCCTGTGGAGATGGCGTTGTGGATTGGAAAAGAGTGATTGACATTGTGAAATCCTCCGGAAAGGAGATCGTTTTTAGCGTTGAATGTGGCACCATTGAACAAGCAATCCGAAGTTTCGAACACCTCTCTCCGTTGCTTTAAATCCAAATATCTCTGAATAATATTTTCCAAAATGAACAGAATCCATTTGATTTTTTTCTTCCTCATCATGGTGGTATTCTCTGCCAGGAGCCATGCTACTCCGGTAAAACAGCAGAAAAAACCAATCAGCATATTGATTTTCAGTGGATCCAATAACCACGAATGGAAAAA
>JBBIUJ010000121.1:0-11274 GCA_037440345.1 Prolixibacter sp. | reverse complement strand
TTCAGTTTTTCTATTTCTTCAAGGCTCAATCCCTTCGTTTCAGGAAGATTTTTAAGGATAAAGAGAAATCCCGCAAGGCAAATGGCTGCATACAACCAGAATGTACCGCTGGCATTCAGCATTTTGTTTAGTATGGGGAAAGTGTAAGTCAAAATAAAGCAGGCAATCCATAAGGAGGTAGTTGCAATGGCCATGGCCGCGCCACGGACGCTGTTAGGAAATATTTCGGATAGAATTACCCAGGTAATCGGCGCGAGTGTCATGGAATATATGGCGATGGCGAGCAACACAAGGGCCAGGATGGCTACCCCTTTTAATTCAAAAAAGTAGGATGTCCCCAGTGTAAAGAAAATCAAGGCCAAACCGAGGGAACCCAACAGCATCAGCTTGCGGCGACCCCACCCATCCACCATTCGCATGGCGATCAGACAGAAAATAAGGTTGACCGTTCCGGTAATTACGATGTTGAACAGCATGTCGTTCACCGAATAGCCGGCCGATGAAAAAATCTCTTCCGCGTAATTAAAGATCACATTGATGCCGCACCACTGCTGGAAAATGGCCAAGACAATACCTAAAACTAGGAGTGGCCGTATCTTTTGTGATGACAGTGATTTCCAGTCGATTTTGCTGCTGTTGCCATGCAACGTACCTGCAATTTCAGTTTCGGCTTCAAGGGCATATTGTCTGCCACCAATTTGTTCCAGAATTCTGGTTGCTTCCGGCCATTTCCCAGCTTTGGCCAGAAACCGTGGACTTTCAGGGATAAAAAATGACAAAATAAAGAAGGCCAGTGCAGGAACAGCGCCTGCCCAGAACATCCAACGCCAACCCGTCTGGCCATTCCAGGAGTGAAGGATCATCAGGTCGGATGCTCCTTCCGGAACTTTTTCCGCGATCAGGTAATTGACGATCTGTGCGGCAAGGATACCGATAACAATGGTCAACTGGTTAACAGACACCAATCTGCCTCTCATGGATGCGGGTGATATTTCTGCAATGTACATTGGCGAAACGGCAGAGGCCAGTCCGATCCCCAATCCGCCAAGGAGACGGAACAGGATGAAGAGGTTGAAGGAGTTAAAGGCTCCCGTGCCGATTGCAGCGACTGTAAACAGGAAGGCGGCTAAAATAAGTGGTCTTTTACGGCCAAAACGGTCTGTCAGGTATCCTGATACCATAGCCCCTGCCAGGCATCCCAAAAGAGCACAACTCATGGCCCACCCCTGCAGGTAGGGTGAGTTGGTCAGGTCGAAGTACCTTTCGTAAAATGGTTTGGCCCCTCCGATAACGACCCAGTCGTAGCCAAAGAGAAGTCCGCCCATGGCAGACACCAGCGTTATACCGATAATGAATTGACGGTTAAAGTTTGATTTACCCACAATATTTTAGTTTAGTTGAGACAAAGCTACCGTATTCCGCCACTTGTTGAAATGAAGGATTTAATTAATTTATGGATTATATTATCATTTTTGCTATTTTAGCGAAGACTTGAAATTGTATTTCTAAATTCTGGAATTGAGCCGGTTTTGTTCCTGTATAGCGGCTAACATTTTATTTATTCATTCTGGATATTAATAATTCATTCATTTGGTATGAAAAAGGAAGATGGCTTTCCCGGGCAAATAAGTTTTGTTATTCCCGATAGGATTTTGGGCCTTGTAAAGGATAATCCGCTTATATCCGATTTGTACATTACGGATATTGGTTATTATCCGGAGGCCCGTTTCCATTTCAGGGAGCGTCCTTCAGGAACAGCTCAGTTTATCCTCATCTATTGTTTAAGCGGGAGAGGGGAGATCAGGCTTAACAACATCCTTCACGACTTGAACGCAGATCATTATTTTATCATTCCTGCCGGTATGCCCCACTCCTATCATTCCGATGAACAAAATCCCTGGTCGATCTATTGGATCCATTTTGCCGGAAGAAAGGCGACTTTCTATTCCCGCTTTACATGTCAGGCGCTATCCATCGAACGGATAAATTCATCCCGGATCAATGACCGTATCGATCTCTTTTCTGAAATTTTCAGTAACCTCGACCGTGGTTTCAGCCTCGAAGCATTGGAGTATGTCAATTTGAGTTTACCCCATTTGCTGGCATCGTTTACCCATATTAGTCAATTCTGGCTGGTTCGGGAGGCGGGAGACAACGATCCTGTTACCCGAAGTATCAATTATATGCTGGACCATCTTACCAGGAAGTTAAAGTTGGATGAGATCGCATCAGAAACCGGGATATCGGCATCCCATTTTTCACGCATTTTTCTAGCCCGGACTGGACATTCGCCCATCGACTATTTCATACAGTTGAAGGTGCAGAGGGCATGCAGGTTACTCGATAATTCTGGTTGGATGGTGGCCGATGTAGCCCGTGAAATGGGCTTTGATGACCAGTTCTATTTTTCAAGGGTATTTCGTAAAGTGATGGGTATGTCGCCTGCAGAATATAGGAAAAGAAGCGCTTGATTTGACGATATGTAAAAAATGTTTTACAAAAATATACGTATATGTATAAATAATTTTACAAATATGCGTATATTTGTAAAAAATAAAATATAAATATGCTAAAGAGGATGTTGTTTTATGAGATACTGCCTCAGTTGTATCACAAAAATGCCATCGTCATTACAGGGATGAGGCAAGTGGGCAAATCAACCCTGATGCGTCAACTTTTCGATGAATTCGAGGGAAAGCGATTGTGGTTTGACTTGGACAATCCTTTGGATCAGCTCCTGTTCGAGAACTTGAATTACAATGTGATCTACAATGATCTGGTAAGATTGTCGGATCTGCAGAAAGGTGAACGTCTTCTGGTTTGTATTGACGAAATTCAGAATTTGCCTGAAATTACGCGAATTATCAAATACCTGATAGATTCTTTTGGCGTTAAGTTCATTGTAACAGGATCCTCCAATTATTACCTGCGTAATCTGTTTCCCGAATCGCTGAGTGGGAGAAAATTTCTGTACAGGCTGCCGGTACTGAGTTACCGTGAATTCATTTATTTCAATGGACGGATTACAGAGAATCAACTTGCTACAAGTTTGGAAGAGGCAATTCAACCAAAGTCGAAAGTTCATATTTTGCAGGCAAAGGAGCTTTACGATGAGTATCTTGAGTTTGGTGGCTTCCCTGAAGTTGTCGTAACATCCGACCGTGACACGAAGAAGCAGATACTCAAGAATATTTTTGCCTCGTTCTTTGAGAAAGACATCAAAGTATTTAATGAATTAAGGGAGGTCAGGGAATTACGTGACCTTATTTTGCTTCTGGCTGTGCGAAACGGTAATCTGATTGATGTCACTAAACTGGCTTCGGAACTCTCCGTCAACAGGGTTAAAATTTACAATTACCTTGAATTCCTGGAGGGTATATTTTTCATGCGGATGGTGCCGAAATATTCAAAAAGTATCGACAGGGGGGTCGCCGGTGGGAAAAAAGTCTATTTTTCGGATACTGGTATGCTCAATTTAGTGGCCAAAGTAACCGACGGACAACTTCTCGAAACGGCAGTGGCCAATCAATTGGCCAATTATGGGGAACTTAGTTTTTACAACAAGAGGAACAAGTCAGAAATAGATTTTATCCTGAACAAAGAGATCGCTTTTGAGGTGAAGCAGAAAGGAGTGGAGGCTGATTACAGAAGGCTTCAAAATTTGGCTGGTGAGATTGGAATTGAAAGGAGATACTTGATCAGCAATAGCATGACAGTTGTAGAAAATGCAGTTTACCCCTGGTTTTTATAACCTTTGTGTTTACTTTGTGCCGCACTTCACCGTAAATATTTTAAGTTTATCTACAATTGACACGAAGGAAAACACAACGGTCACAAGGAGCAATCTCAACATTTAAAAGCTTAAAAAATGAAATTTGGGCGTCTAGATCAGTCGGAGCTTATTGATTACACACTTCCTGCAGATCATCCTGCAACTGGGAACATCCTTCGACAGTTCAAGGGAGAGAAACCTCTCAAGGTCTACGTAGGATGTGCCAAGTGGAACAAACAGGATCTGAAAAACTTCTATCCCCGCGGTACCAAAGATGAATTGGCCTATTATTCTCGTCAGTTTAATTCCATTGAATTGAATGCCACTTTTTACAATATGCCCAAACGGGAGCAAGTGGTTACCTGGCGTGAGAAAACACCTGAGGAGTTCCGGTTCTTTCCCAAGATCACACAAAGTATCAGTCACCTGAGGCGGTTGAATGATGTTCAGTTGTTGGTGGATGAATATTGCGACAGCATCAGTAATTTCGAAGGGAAGCTGGGAATGGTTTTTCTTCAGTTAAACGATAATTTTGGTTATAAAAATTACGACAGGCTGGCCCATTTCATCGGGAACTTCCCTAAGGCGATTCCGTTGGCGGTCGAGTTACGCAACACAGATTGGTTCAACAAATCCACCATTGCCGCGGAAGTGTACCGGCTATTCGAAACGCACCACACTACCAATATCCTGGTTGATACTGCCGGAAGACGTGACCTGTTGCACATGCGGCTGACCACCCCCTCGGTTTTTATCCGCTATGTTGGCGCCAATGATCCTGTTACAGACCGGGAGCGTCTGGATGGCTGGATTGACAGGTTACGAGTTTGGATAGGACAGGGGTTGAGGGACATTAACTTCTTTGTCCATCAAAATATTGAGATGGAATCCCCATTGCTATCGGCCTATTTTATTGAAAAGTTGAACAATGAATTTGGGCTTGACATGAACAATCCAAAAATGCTATAATTTTCACAATATTTCCTAATTTGATGACGATTCGAGAATCACCCTGAATACGAACACAAAAATCAAATCATGAAGTTTATTTTAGTACTGTTTCTATCTGGTCTATTGTACGTTAAAGGCCTTGCCCAACCCATTGACCCCGCCAACTACAGCTCTCCGGTTAAGGTGGCCTGCATTGGTAATAGCATCACGTATGGATCCGGAATTTCTGATCGTCCGCGCGATTCTTATCCGGCACAGCTTGGAAGGATGCTGGGCGACAAATGGATCGTCCGTAATTTCGGTGTAGGTGGCAGAACAATGCTCAAAAAGGGCGATTTACCTTATTGGAAAGAGGAAGCCTGGGTAGAAGCAAAAGCATTTCTTCCAGATGTAGTGATTATCAAGCTGGGAACGAACGATACCAAGCCGCAAAATTGGAAATATGCCGGTGAGTTTTTGGCGGATGGCCGTGCAATGGTAAAGGAGTTGAAGAGCCTACCATCCCATCCAAAAATATATTTGTGTAAACCGGTTCCTGCTTATGCAAGCCGCTGGGGTATCAATGATTCCATTATTGTTCATGGGATCATTCCGGATATTGAAAAACTTGCCTTAGAGGAACATCTCGGGACGATAGATCTCAATTCTGTCTTATCAGGAAAGGCTTCCTTGTTTCCCGATCAGATCCACCCGAATGCCGAGGGCGCAGGATTGATGGCCCAGGCTATTGCTAAAAAGTTGACTGGAAGCGATATCACGTTAGTAAATTCACCCTATCCCGGGAAAAAGTCATCGTGGCTCGGTTTTGCAAGATTTGATTTTCAGCTAGATAGACGCGATTGTCGTCTTATTGTTCCCGATAAACCGGCACCCGGAAAACCGTGGGTATGGAGGGCTCGTTTCCCTGATTGGCATTACGAAATGGACAGTATCCTGGTAAGAAAGGGATTTCACGTGGCTTACATAAATACAGATTATCTTTTTGGATCCCCGAAATGTGTGGAAATATGGAGTAATTTCTACAATTACCTCACTGCGCAATATGGTCTCAACAAAAAGGTTGCCCTGGAAGGCGTGAGCAGAGGGGGATTGTACATCTATAATTTTGCAAAAAAATATCCGGAAAGGGTTAGTTGCCTCTATGCGGAAGCCCCGGTTTGTGATTTTAAGAGCTGGCCCGGGGGAAAGTTGAGTTCGAAAGGGGATGCGGATTCGTGGAGGCAATTGATGGTTGCCTATAATTTTAAAGATGAAGCCGAAGCGCTTGCTTATAAAGATAATCCAATCGATCACCTTGATAAAATGGCGGCTGCCAAGGTACCGGTATTTCATACCATCGGTTTGAATGATAGTATTGTGCCCAATCATGAAAACACCTACGTTCTTATAAACAGGTACATCCGTCTTGGGGGACCGGCGACGGTTTATTCCAATACTTCTGGAGCACAATCCCTTCAGGGACATCATTTCCCGATAGACAATCTGATGGCGGGTGTCGATTTTATTTTGAACAGTTATCCAACTGTGACAACACCACTCGAAAGCAGCAATTACCATACATACCGGAACAAACTCCATAATGCCCAAATCGTTTTTGAACGCGAAAAGAGAGGAAGAGTGGCATTCTTAGGTGGTTCTATCACCTACAATGGAGGATGGAGGGACAGCATTTGTTCCTATTTGCAACACCACTTCCCGCAGACGAAGTTTGAATTCATCCCTGCAGGTATACCTTCTATGGGGTCGACACCAGGGGCATTTCGCTTCGAAAGGGATGTGCTGGGGAAAGGGAAAGTTGATCTGTTGTTTGTTGAGGCAGCTGTCAATGACCGGGTCAATGGATTTTCTACAGCGACTCAGGTGCTTGGAATGGAAGGAATTGTTCGGCATGCACGGGAATCGAATCCAGCCATGGAGGTGGTGATGATGCATTTTGTGGATCCTGAGAAGATGGCAGATTATCGCAAAGGGATCCTTCCCGAGGAGATTGTGAACCATGAGAAGGTGGCTACCCACTATGGAATCCCTTCCATCAACCTGGCCAAAGAGGTAACAGAACGGATTGACAATGGAGAGTTCAGCTGGGAAAGGGATTTTAAAAACCTGCATCCTTCCCCATTTGGACAGCATCTTTATTACAAGTCGATGAAATCGTTTCTGGATTTTTGCTGGAGCGGGTTTGTTGCGGAAGACGATAAACTGACTGCCTACCCGCTTCCTGATAAGTTGGCTGAAGGATGTTACGACAAAGGCAAACTTACACCTGCTATTGGGGTTCAACCTGCCAAAGGATGGCGGGTTGAACCTAACTGGTTTCCATCCGACAAGACCGGAACACGTCCGGATTTTGTGAATGTTCCAATGCTGGTTTCCGAAGCCCCAGGCAGGATACTGAATTATAATTTCGAAGGAAATGCTGTTGGGATAGCTGTCGCTGCCGGGCCGGATGCGGGCATCGTCGAATACCAGATCGACAAAAGGCCTTGGCAAAAACAGGATCTGTTTACAGCATGGAGCGCACAGCTACACCTGCCTTGGTTTTTTACATTGGCATACGGTTTACAATCCGGAAAACATCTGCTTAAGTTAAGAATTTTGGAAGAAAAGAACCCGCAAAGCAAAGGTACTGCCTGTAGGATCAGGTATTTTTATATCAATCAATGACTACCTTTCAGAGGTTGTCATTGATTGATATATTGTCATTTCCCGCCATTGATCATACCCGAGACAATACCTTTGGCATTTCTCAGTTCGGCGCGGATAACGCCGGCCAAATGGAAGAATAAAAAAGCATAAATCAAATATTGGATGAAGCCATGTACCTCTTTGACAGTATGTCTGGTGGGAGCGGCCAATCCCAAATCCTTACCAAAGGCAATGATCAGTCCGGTGGCAACCATCGCAAACAGCAGTAGATAAAATAGTGAATAGCTTGCTTTCACAATCAGGTAATGTTTCCACTCTTTTTTGTCGGCATCGGCTTGCTGGAGTGCCATGCGTGCTTTTTTCAGACGGAAACTGATTCGCTCCTCTTTCGGTTGTGTTAACTCAACTGCAATTCTGGAAATAAACAGGAAAGCCAATGCATATCCAAACAATTTGTGAAGTTCCCACATTTTATCATCGTACATGTGTGTCACCGCAAAGGTTTGGTCATTGCTGACAACAACTCCCTTTTCTTTCAAAATGTTTTGGACTACAGGAATATTTTCCCTTGGATTCAGTGCAGTAGATGCCATTAAAACAGTTACGATGATAGAGGTCACCACCAAAAAAGTTAGCCAGTGCCAGATGCGGAGGGCTACCGAATTTTTTTGAAGAAAGATGGATTTTTCATCATTTTTTGAAGTAATGTGCTGAGCCATATGCTTATTTTTTCCTAAAACTAATCAATTGACATGAAAAATAGAAAAACCTTTCAAATAAAATATGAAAGTTTGTGGAATCAACCTATTTATTATTGGTTGGTTGTCAAGCGAGAAATGACATATTTATCACATAACCATTTGTTGAATTCATACCTGAAAACGAGGAATGACATCATTCACTGCTTATCCAGAACTACCGTCAAAATACTTTGCGCTGGGACCTGAAGCATTTCATCCGACTGACTGGTTTTGACCATTCGAAGGTTATCACCACCCAAAGGCGAGGTCAGATAGCAATGGGAAGTATATTTCCCCTGGCCTTTGTCACTCAATCTGAAATCGAATGCAGTAAGTCCATAATTGTTGATTACAAAAACCAATTGTTTCCCATCTGCTGATTTGTATGCCGAGTAATCCACATCAATACTGATATTAACATCGGGTTTTACTGCAATCCTTTTCATTCCTGGTCGAATAAACCGGGAATAATTTCCTAATGCCCAAAGCAATTTCGACTCATAAACCTGACCGTCGTTTTCGTTGTAGTCAATGTAAATCAGTCCATCTTTGTAATCATACGGGCTAACAGCCGTCCACCATTGCCAGGAAGTTGCATTGGCAATTGTCAGATCAGAACTAATTACGCGCGCCACATAGAGCGCGGTCTCCATACCCAAATCACGTTTGTTCCCTTTTATGACCTCGTTATCTTCCAAAACACAGTATTCTGTCATTTCATATTTCAGGCCAGGGTCGGTTGCAGCTAACTTCTGGCTCAATGCCTTACGGTATTCGACCATGTTTTGAAAATTCCAGGTTGAAAAATAACTATGACCAGATATGGTATGGAAAACATGCGATAAGTTTCCTACATAATCGCTACTGACAGCGCTAAAAAAATCGTTGATCTGATCGCCCCTGCCTGGTTTATCATTTGGTTCAAACAGGTAGTTTATTTTACCAGCCTCCGAAATCTCAATCATTGTTGAAATCCCTTTATTTTCGAGTTCTGCATTTAATCTTTTAGTAATTGCAGCTATTTCAGAATTTTTTGCCGGCGTTCCTTCCTGTCCGGGGCCGGTCCAGTCCCATTGGGGCTCGTTAAACGGGCTGATGGTAGTGAAAGTGATCCCCTCCTTTTCTTTAAAAAAATTCAGGACTGAAGAAATATATCCTACAAAGGCTGGATAGTTGTCACTTGAAAGATTGTAACTGTCCGGAGAAGATGAATAGGCTTTCCCGTTCCTGGTAAGCACTACAGGAGGACTATTCAGGAAGGCGACAAAGTTGGCAACTCCCCTTTCTTTTGCCGATTTAAGAAACCACCTTTGTCCGGCCTGCTTTTCCCAGTTAAAACTGAAATCCTTATTCAGGAATGACTCAGCTCTCCGCCATTTGTCTTTAATATCGCTGCCTTCACCTTGTTCAGCGCTTCCCGCCCCAACATTAAAACGCCACATGGAAAGACCAATCCCTAAAGGTTTCCCCTCTTGATTTGTTGCATTACTGAAAAGCAGATCTGCGATTTGATTTTTCTTTTGATCAGACCAGTTTGCCCCAATAAATTGACACGACCAGGCATCAGATGCGCCAAATCCCTGGATTATCTGATACCCGATGTCAGGAGTAATAATGAAAACAGGATTAATCGCATCCTTCTTACTAATATCAGCATCGTTTTGTGCCTTGCAGCCGTTATACAGCAAAAAGCCGGCTAACAATAAAATCAATCCTATTTTCATTTTAATTGTCTTTCTTTTTACATCAGTTCGTTAAATTTTATACGGCAATTTTACCGTTTCCAATAACTCTTTGACGATTTTTTGTTTTTTTCAGTGCTACGGTATGTCCAACTGTTCATAAATCGTCAGCGTATCAAAGTATTGTTGTACATGGTTTTATAGTCAGCCATTTCGAAAGTCATTCGATTTTAAGTTCAACATTGGAATCTACAAGCCAGGGCGATTTGAAAGTAATGGTGGCCTTTCCTTTTCCCCCGACCGATTGGATATAGGCAATCATTTTCCCATGGTAAACTCTTTGTTTATTATCCGTGTAGTCGCCCATATCAGTTGCATTTCCAGCTTCGAGACCTAAAAGCTTAACGGGGCCATCCAATAAACAAGTTATTTCGCTATCGGCAATAAACACTGGTTTCCCATCTTCATCAACAATACTTATTTCAATTTGTGCTACTCCCCTATTACAAGAGATAGTTTTGTTAAGCGCTTTTGCCACGATGGTGTGTGGTTGTTTACTTGTTTCAATAGAATATTGTGCTGCAACCCGGTTGGAGTTGTACCCAGTAACTTCAAGTTTACCTGATTGATAAGGAATATCCCAGTAAATCACACCGGTCTCTTTGTTATATACTTTTGTTTCTCCTACTGTTTTCCCATTTAACTTAAGTTGTGCACTCGAACAATTTGTAAAGCATACAACTCTGATGGTATCTCCATTTTTATAATTCCATACCGGGAGCGCATCAAAATAATAATCTTTTCTATATTTTTTGTTTGCGAAAGTTCCGATATAAATCATTGGATCATTACTCCACAAGCTTTCTCTAAAGTATGCAATACTTTTTCTAAAACCTGCTAAATCGAGCAGGCCAGAGTTAAAACCACGGGAAGGCCAGCGGAATGATTCTCCAAGGTAATCGATGCCAGTCCAAAGAAACTGGCCAAGAATATAATCGTTATTAGTCACCGATTTCCAAGCGTCAAAATCATGGCGATTCTCGCTTCCATAAAAAATTCGAGCAGGATATTTTGCATGATCCTGAGCATATCTCCTTTCTGTATAATTGTATCCTACTACATCTAAAGCGCCGGGGTATTCAGTCTCATTAGACATAACTGGCCCGGCAAGAGCTCCGGTAACAGGTCTTGACTTATCATAAGTTTTGATAACTGATGCTAACCGCCTGGCAATCAATCCAATTCTTTCCGCTTTCGGATGATCAGGTAAATAACCCTGTTGGTATTGATGTTGTTCTATTCCTTCTTTATCTAATATTGGATGAGAGTAGGGATCGTTGGGATAATCAACCTCGTTTCCAACACTCCACATGAATACGGAAGGATGATTTCTATCCCTGAGTATCATGTCGCGCAAATCTGTCTCTCCCCATTTTTCAAAATATTCAAATGTTCCTTCGTGCCCCGGGATTCCAACGTTCCA
>JBBIUJ010000120.1:0-11280 GCA_037440345.1 Prolixibacter sp. | reverse complement strand
TATTCCGGAGATTTATGTATTAAATGGAGATACTTACCCAACCGGAATTGTCAATAGTGCAGCGTTGATATCTGCTAAGCTTGGATACCATTATGAAGTTGCTTTTCAGTCGGGTATGAAGAGAGGAACCTGGATTGGTCCTGATGTCAGGGAACATCTGAAAACCATGGCAGAAGAGGGTATCGACAACCTTGTACTTATTCCGATCAGTTTTGTGCACGAAAACCTGGAAACCAGGTACGATCTGGACCATGAACTGATCCCATATGCTAAAGAGGTTCTGGGTATCAAAATCGTTTCAAGAGTCAAATTACCTGAAGCTGATCTGCTGTTTGTAAGTATGTTAGCAGATTTAGTACTTAAATCATGAAATACCCATGAGTGAATATTTACAACTAGCGAAAATGATCCCGATATGTCGGGATGGGTATTTCATACGACCTTTAAAAAACAAATCATACGCGTATGAGAGAAGTTGTTGTACTTGGCGCCGGTCTGACCGGTCTGACCACCGCCTTTCACCTTCACAAGAGAGGATTGGACTTTGTTGTTCTTGAACAGGCAAAACGTGCGGGCGGTGTGATCCAAAGTGTTAGCGAAAATGGATTCCTGTACGAAGAGGGACCCAATTCCGGCGTTATTTCCAATCCTGAAGTACTTCATCTCTTTGATGCATTGGGAACAAAATGTGAGATGGAGGTGGCTGCAAGCGCCGTAAAAAAGAGATATGTGCTGAAAAATGGAAAATGGGAGGCACTGCCCGGCGGACTCAAAGCAGCTGTTTCTACGCCATTGTTCAGTTTAAAAGATAAATTCCGCATCCTGCTCGAGCCCTTCAGGCCAAAGGGGAAAGATCCTCATGAAACATTGGCCGGATTAGTCAAAAGACGCCTCGGCAAAAGTTTTTTAAACTATGCCATCGATCCTTTCATCATTGGGGTCTATGCCGGTGATCCCGGTAAGCTGGTCCCGAAATATGCCTTGCCAAAACTCTATCAATTAGAGCAACAATACGGCAGTTTTATAGGGGGCTCCATCAAAAAGCAGTTTCAGCCCAAAACTGAGGAGATGAAGAGGGTTACCAGGGGAGTGTTTTCTGTCAAAGGTGGAATATCAGTTTTGATCAATGCACTCGTGAATAATATTGGTAGTGAACGCATCTTGCTAAATTCCAGTGATATAACTGTGAAGCCGGTCGCAGATCATTTTGAAGTTTCCTATCTGAATAACCAAGGAGAATTCATTACCATTGAGACAAGAAAAGTCATTTCGACGGTTGGTGCCCATCAACTGGACAATGTTATGTCCTTTATCAATCCAGTTTCCCTGGCAAAAATCTCCAACCTGCACTACACCAAAGTCCTGGAAGTAATTGTTGGATTCAAAGAGTGGAAAGGGATGAGACTGGATGCCTTTGGTGGGTTGATCCCTTTTGTCGAGAAGCGCGATTTGCTGGGTGTTCTTTTTATGTCGGCTCTCTTCAAAGATAGGGCGCCGGAAGACGGAGCACTCTTCTCAATTTTCATGGGAGGAGTCAGGAGACCAGAAATTTTTCAACTATCGGATGAAGAGGTTCAAGAAATAGTCCAAAAGGAGTTTTGTGATTTGATGAAGGTCGCCGATTTCCAACCCGAACTTTTTAGAATAGTCCGCCACGCATATGCCATTCCGCAATACGAGGCCGATAGCGGAGAGCGGTTCCAAACCATAGCTGAAATCGAACAAAAATATCCGGGTTTGGTCATTGGTGGTAATCTCAGGGATGGTATTGGCATGGCTGACCGGATTTTGCAAGGCAAAAAGCTCTCCGAAGCTGTCTGAAAAAAAGATCTGTCCAAAAATGATTTTTTGATATGAGACTCATTAATTCTCTTATTTTTGTTTGATAATCTGTTCGTCATGACCATAACAACCCTACTCATCCAGGATCATCAGGTCATAAAGTATGTTCACACGATCATTAGTGGCTGCTTTATGATTGTATCTATATGGTTGTTTTTTAGGGCAATACGCGGATATTTCCAGAATTTGGCATACTTGCGTATCGATAAAATTCTCTCCTACGCTTTTATTGTCAATCTTTATCTTCAACTAATTTTTGGACTTTTGTTACTGGCGAATCCGAAAACGGTTTCAGGTCAGGAGGTTGTTGCTCAGGATATTACCACGAAATTGGTCACCAATCGGTTCTGGCCTGTCGAACACATTGTTTTGATGCTGTTCGCCCTTTTTATTGCCAATCTCGGATTGGTATTTTCGAACAGCTCACAAATTGATAGGGAAAAGCACCGCAAAGTACTTGTGTATTATGCCATTGCCATTATTATGATTGGACTTTCACTCAGCTCGACCTACCTGAGATAATCAATTAAAAATTAAAAATTGCAGATTAAAAATGAGGGGCAGTTTGCTAACTGGGGATTTGGCAGGAATTGATTTTATTGGTAAAAGGATTGTAACCTGAATCCTGTACAATTTTTAATCTTTAATTTGTAATTTGTAATTAATCAATGTTGTTCATAAATGGGTAAATTGTATTTAATTCCAACGACTCTTGGAGATACCGCAATCGAAAAGGTACTCCCGGCAGAGATCATGCAGGTAGTCAGATCGCTGCGCTACTTTGTCGTTGAAAATACCCGCACAGCTCGTCGCCATTTGAAGAAGATAGCTCCTGAGATTATCATTGATGAGCTCGAATTTAAGGAGCTGAATGAACATACCCAACCGATTGAGCTTGATTTGTTGCTGGATCCGATCAGAAATGGTTTTGATCTGGGAATTCTCTCCGAAGCCGGTTGCCCGGGAGTGGCAGATCCTGGTGCCGATCTGGTGAAACTCGCGCATGACAAGGGAATCCAGGTAGTACCGCTGGTTGGGCCTTCTTCAATTTTGCTTTCATTGATGGCATCCGGGATGAATGGCCAGAATTTTGCTTTTATCGGATATTTGCCTGTCAAACCGGTCGAAAGAAATGGCGCCATTCGTGATCTCGAGCGCATTTCGGTCAGGGACAAACAGACACAGATTTTTATTGAAGCGCCCTACCGTAATACAAAACTGTTGGAGGACCTACTGGCTGTATGCAATAGTCAAACCCGGTTGTGCATCGCGGTCGATTTGACTTTGGAGAGCGAATTCGTAGTAACAAAGACGGTTGCTGCATGGAAGAAGGCGATACCGGATATCAATAAGCGACCGGCAATTTTTCTGCTGCAAAGCCCGTGAAAAAGACGGAGAAGACTAGGGGACTGGGAGACGCACACTGAGCATGTCGAAGGGGGCAAATGTGAAGATTGGAAGAAATGAAAATGTGTAAATGGTCCGATGAGCCAATTCAAGAGTGAAGTCTGAGTGGAAACATTAAAACAGATAAACCAGAGAACGGAATATTGTTTAATTATAATTTGTGTAATTTGTGAAATCTGTGGTAGGGAAGGGGTTATTTGTGTGAATTTGTTGTAGAAAATTAGAGTAATCCAATCCATCGCCAGGCTCAGAATCCAAATCTAAATTCTAACTTTGAGGATGAGAATTACTGTTTTAGGATCCGGTACTTCGCAGGGTGTTCCTGTTATTGCATGCAATTGTGAGGTTTGCCGCTCTGCCGACAGCAGGGACAAACGCCTGAGATGTGCCATTCTCGTGGAGGATGGGGATACCGCACTGTTGGTGGATGCCGGTCCCGACTTCAGGCAGCAGATGTTGCAGTACAAGGTGAGAAACCTGGATGCGGTATTGCTCACCCACGAACACGCCGATCATATTTTTGGACTGGATGACATCCGGAGTTTCAACTGGGTCAGAAAAGCCCCAATGGATATTTATTGTGAGAAAAGGGTGGCAGAGAACCTCAAAACCATCTTCAATTATGCATTCGCTGAAAACAGGTACCCCGGAACACCCCAAATGGAGCTTTTACATATTGATGGTGAGCCTTTTCGCGTGAAGGGAATAGATGTTATCCCGATACGTCTCTATCACCATAAATTGCCTGTGTATGGTTTTCGCTTTGGCAAATTTGCTTACCTCACCGATTTCAACAGAATCGAGAAGGAGGAGCTGGCAAAATTGATAGGGGTCGAGACGCTGATAATTTGCGCGTTGAGGAAAAGTATACATATATCACACCTAAATCTTTCAGAGGCATTGCGTCTAGCCGGAGAGATTGGGTCATCAAGGACCTATCTGACCCACATGAGCCACGAAATGGGGTTTCATGCGGAGTTGGTCAAAGAGCTACCGGAAGGCATCGAACCGGCCTTTGATGGCTTTGTGATTGAGATGTAGGGAAAGTTGAGAGTTGAGAGATGAAAAATGATGAGTGATGAAAAAACTTGGATTGATAGTGGTAATTCTTCTTTTAACCGTTGGTGCGGGCAGGACACAAGGCGTGCTGAAACTCGACCGGGAGCAGGCCGGCCGACTGTCGCGCCTGGCTTACAAATGCATTCATACCGAGTATGCCAACAACCTGCAGCATTCCATGCAGTCGGCCAAAGATATGGGAACCCCCTCCCAATTGCATCCTGTATTTTACGGATGCTACGATTGGCATTCATCCGTACACGGTCACTGGTTGCTGGTGAAGTTGCTCAAGGAGTTTCCTGATCTTCAGGCCCGCGATTCCATCATCCATGCCATCGATTTGACCCTGACAGCCGAGAATATAGCTGCTGAAGTTTCCTATTTCAAAGCTCCTGACCGGATTAGCTACGAAAGACCCTATGGCTGGGGCTGGCTTCTGAAACTAGCTGCAGAGCTGGCAACATGGGACAATCCGCTTGGCGAAAAATGGTTCGGGACTTTGAAGCCACTGACCCAGCAGATCGTACAGAATTATAAAACCTATCTGCCCGGTCTCTATTACCCCCTAAGACGGGGTGTTCATGCCAACACGGCATTTGGATTATCTCTGGCTCTGGATTATGCCAGGGTGGTTGGGGATAAGGATTTTGAGTCATTACTGTTGGAACGCAGCCGCTTTTATTATTTGAAAGACCAGCAAATCCCGGCCGCGTGGGAACCTGAAGGTGACGATTTTCTTTCCCCATCACTAATCGAAGCCAATCTAATGCGAAGGGTGCTAACCCTGGAAGAGTTTCAGAAGTGGTTCTCTCTGTTTCTACCGGAGCTTCCAGCATCATTGAAGCATCCAGCAGTGGTTGCCAACCGCGCCGATCCTACAGGTGTCCACCTCGACGGATTGAACCTGAGCAGAGCCTGGTGCATGTTTGAACTGGCAAAAGCGCTTCCTGCCGGGAATACTCTGGCCAAAGAACTGCAAGTGATCGCGACGGAACATGCCCGGGATGCCCTTCCGCATGTTGTTTCGGAAAATTACCTTGGAACCCACTGGCTGGCAACTTTTGCCATCTATATGTATTTTTCGAGGTAATCCTGTCAAATTGCCGGTTGCACCGAAATCCAGGATACCATCAGGTGCGGTGTTTAAGTGAATCACGTAAATGAGGGAAATAAATTAAGTGTTGATAGTCATGTAAAATCTATCTATTCAGCGAATTCGAAAAATTTGATATAAAATTTCCCCTTTAAAATTTGGTTAGTTTCGATCCACAGTTTTTTTAGTCTTTTGAAGTTTGTATTATTGCACTATTATCAAATTAACATCAAATGAAATACCCATCCTGACTTGTCGGGACCAACTGAAAATGATCCCGATATGTCGGGATGGGTATTCCATGCGACCATTAAAAACAAATTACATAAGCATGAAACTATTTTTCCCGGAGAACTATAAGGCAAAACTTGACTTAAAACAAACAGAAAAGGCAATTAAGCTGATTAAAGATTTTTTTCAGGAGAACCTTTCTTCTGAATTGCGCCTGCGTAGGGTGACTGCACCGCTTTTTGTTATGAAAGGCACAGGTATCAACGATGACCTAAACGGTGTGGAACGTCCCGTTTCATTTGCTATAAAGGAAATGAATGATGCCAAGGCGGAAATTGTCCATTCCCTGGCAAAATGGAAAAGGTTGATGCTCGCGCACTACGGCATCCCGGTTGGATATGGGATTTATACCGATATGAACGCCATACGGGCCGATGAAGAACTTACCAACATCCACTCGTTGTATGTCGACCAATGGGACTGGGAAAAGGTAATTACGGCCAAACAGCGCGATATCGCCTACCTGAAAAAGGTTGTCAACCAGATTTACGCCGTCTTGTTGCGAACCGAATTTGTCGTGTATGAGAATTATCCTACGATTAAGCCATTGTTACCGGAGGAGATCACCTTTGTTTATTCGGAAGAGTTGGTTCAACGCTATCCCAAACTGACACCCAAAGAGCGGGAATATGAGATTACCAAGGCACATGGGGCTGTATTTATTATCGGGATTGGCGGCAAGCTGAGCAATGGCGAGGTCCATGATGGCCGCGCTCCCGATTACGATGACTGGACGACCCCGAATGCAGGTGGGTTTAAAGGGTTGAACGGGGATATTTTGATATGGAACCCGGTATTGCAGCAGCCTTTCGAGATTTCATCGATGGGCATCAGGGTTGACAAGGAGGCGCTGCTTCTTCAGTTGGAAATCGCTGGCGCCAACAAACGTAAAGAGTTGCTTTTCCACAAAAAATTGTTGAAGGATGAACTGCCGCTCTCCATTGGCGGTGGTATCGGACAATCCAGACTTTGCATGTACTTTCTACGCAAGGCTCACATTGGAGAGGTGCAGGCCAGCCTCTGGCCCGACGAGATGGTTCAGCAATGTGCTGAGCACAACATCTTCATGGTTTAAACGAATTGGTGCCAACAAAAAATCCCTGAAGCATATCTGGTTCAGGGATTTTTTTGTATTTTTGCGCCCAATTAAGGCCGGCCCGGTAGCTCAATGGATAGAGCAACAGCCTTCTAAGCTGTAGGTTCTTGGTTCGAGTCCAAGCCGGGTCACAAACTCCCCTGTAAATAATTGATTTGCAGGGGAGTTTTTTCTTGCTATTTTATAAGCCCAATTGTTTAGGTGGCTCATAACTTTAGTTTTACCTCCTTTCTCTCTTTTTCTGTATAGTTCAAGGTAACTTGACCACACCTTCCGCAGGCAAACTTGACCAAAGTTTGCAGATTCAATTTGAAAAGTATCCCAATTGTCATTTTCATCAAGTGAACGACCTCACATTGTGAGCTTGTGCCGAGCTTATAATCCTGTTTTTTGAAAGGATTGTAAGATAGGTTTGTAATATGGTTTTAGAGATAAAGTCATATAAAGAACGGTATCATAATGATAAATATATGTTATGAAATAATAATGACAATAAAATGAAGGTTATCTAAATGCCGGGTTTAGTACTGTCAATTGTATTGGTCAATTATGGACAACGTTAAGTGTAATATATAAAATACAGAATATCAATTTATAATATTTTTTATTTGATTAGCATGAGTCGTTTTGGCCGAATGGTTGTTCATATTTTAATTTTTTGTTTTTGCGATAAATAATTCAATTATTGTTTTGTGATGAAAATATAATTATATATTTGCAATTGAAAGGAAATGAAATAAAACTAATAAACGAAAGAATACGAAAGTAAAATAGGGGATTGCTTTGTTTATAGTGCATCGGTAATTCAAGATGGAATGCAAATCAAAAGCCCTACGATTCAATTTTGAACTATTTAAACCATTTAAACTATGATTAGACGATTTAAAACCTTGTGCGTAGCTTCACTCGTTTTTATGATCTGCCCGACATTCTTTAGCATACAGAGTTATGCTGAAGGGGTAATTTCGGAGAATGCTATCGGTCAGAAACAAATTACCGGTATTGTAAGGGATACCGATGGTGCTGCTATGCCGGGCGCTACTGTTCTTGTTAAAGGAACCACCATTGGGGTCTTGAGTGATGCGAATGGCAAATTTACGATCACTGTGCCGGATGGTTCTCCCGTTTTAGCAGTCTCTTTTTTGGGTTATTTAACTTCAGAAGTTAAGATTGGGAACGCCACGAAAATTGAAGTGACATTGAAAACAGACTTCAAATCACTACAAGATGTTGTTGTCGTTGGTTATGGTTCTCAGTCGAAAGCTATGATAACAACATCAATGGTATCTGTTGGTTCTGAACAACTAAAGGAGAGGGGTGGTATTTCATTCACTGAAGCACTGGTTGGTCATGTTGCAGGGGTACAGGTTCAACAAACTTCCGGATCTCCGGGAAGTGGTTTCTCTGTTAAGATCAGAGGGGTCGGTTCTATTACATCCGGCAGTCAGCCTTTGTATGTGGTCGACGGAGTTCCTATCGACAATGTAATAGGATCCCAAAGTGTTGCGTTTTTGAATGGTCAGCAGGCGCAGGATGCGATGGCCTCACTGAATACCAACGATATTCAGTCAATTGATATCCTTAAAGATGCTGCATCTACCGCAATCTATGGGTCACGTGGTTCCAATGGTGTTATCCTGATAACTACGAAACAAGGTGCGCTTGGGAAAACCAAATTCTCAGTAAATATTAGTTCAGGAATACAGAGAGTTTCCAAAACAGTTGACATGATGAATGTTGGCGAATACATTCAGATGGAAACCCAAAGAAGAAATTATCAATGGGTTTATTATGGCTCTGGTGCAAACCGTCAGTTATCAGATCCGAACTCAGTAAGATCGGCCAATGGTTACAAGATTCCTGTTGAATTTAATAATCCTTCAAATTTTCAAGATATATTCTGGCAAAATGATATGTTTCAAAGCGCCGCCATGCAGACTGCGCAGCTGTCAATTTCGGGTGGAGCCAATAAAACGCGTTACTATATGTCTGGTGATTTTGTCAATCAGGACGGAATTATTTTAGGAACAGGCTACAAAAAGTTTTCATTAAGAACAAATGTTGATTCAGAAGTCTCCGATAAAGTTAAGGTAGGTTTTAAAATTAACCCATCGTATAGTATTAGTCACATGAATCGTGCCGGAGGATATGGTGGCCAGATACAAGGGATCCTTTCAACACCTCCTACTTACAATGTGTACAATGACGACGGATCGTATAATTTTTATACTCCAAGGTATAATTATGGCGATGGCACTTCGGATTATTCCACATTTACAAATTATGTTGCTGTTGCAAAAGAGGCTTCTATGTTGTTTGAACAGATCAGGCTTTTATCAAGCGCCTACCTATCGGTCGAAATTTTGAAGCATCTAACCTTTAAAACTTCCGTCAATACAGATATCAATCAATTTTCCTACAATCAATTTAATCCTTCTACCGCTTATGCACCTGGCATCGCAACAATTTCAGGAAGTTTGACCTCCACAAGGAATATTAACTGGTTAAATGAGAATATCTTAACGTACACTAACACCTTCAATAAGTTGCATAATCTTACCTTGATGGCTGGTGGTACCGGACAAAAGTCATATTTTGAGTCTCATGGTATGAATTCCAGTAATTTTCCAAATAACATTGTTCAAACTTTAAATTCAGGAGTAATAACCAGTGGTACACAAAGCAGGTCCGAATGGTCGTTGCTCTCATTTCTGGCAAGGGCCAGTTATGATTTTGACAAAAAATATTTGGTTACCGCAACATTGAGAAAAGATGGATCCTCCCGTTTCGGGTCAGAAAACAGGTGGGGGACGTTTCCATCTGTTTCACTTGGCTGGCGCGTTTCCCAAGAGAATTTTGTGAAGCAGGTGAAGCAGATTAGTGAACTAAAATTAAGGGCAAGCTATGGTATTTCAGGGAATAATAATATTTCCAATTATGCCTCTATTGGCCTGGTTGGCGCAAGCAATTATATTTTAGGGTTAGGTAGTGGGGCTACAGTCAATGGATTGGTTCAAAATTCAATCTCAAACAAACAGCTTGGTTGGGAGCAGACCAAACAAATGGATATCGGCATGGAATTGGGCCTGTTTCAGAACAAGGTTTACTTTAACGCAGATTATTATAATTCGGTAACTGACGGACTGTTGCTTAACGTGCCGGTACCATTGATAACAGGCTATGCCAGTGCGCTGCAAAACATTGGTTCAGTAAGGAATAAAGGAGTTGAGTTTAGTCTCGAAACCAAAAATGTGAACAAAAAGAACTTTCAATGGAATACTATTTTTAATATTTCATTCAACCGGAATAAAGTTGAATCTATGGGCCCCACCAATGCCCCCATCATCGTTGGACCACGCAACTTCTTCAATGAATTGGCTTACATAACCACTGTCGGACAACCTGTCGGTAGCTTTTATGGATATGTTAGCGATGGAATCTACAAAACGGCTGCCGATGTTGCGGCAGATCCAGTAACCAAACTTGCTTTCACCGGGCCTGGTGATATGAAATATGAAGATATCAGTGGACCCAAGGGTGTGCCTGATGGTAAAATTGATGCTTACGATCAGAAATGTATTGGGCATAGCAATCCGGATTTTATTTGGGGCATGACCAACACTTTATCTTATAAAGATTTCGATTTGACATTTAACTTTCAAGGTGTTCAAGGCGCCACTGCAATGGATGGTCAATTAAGGAACACTTACAGATGGTTCGCAGGAGAAAACAGGAACTACTGGAGATCTGAATCAAATCCGGGAGATGGCATAACACCTAATCCGGGTGGAGCCAATACAAACCGCAACGTATCTACATGGTGGCTAAGGGATGCATCCTACCTAAGATTGAAAAATTTCAATTTCGGTTATAACATTCCTGCCAAAGTATTGAAAAACGTTGTGAGTAGGGCCAAAGTTTACATAAATGGTGAAAATCTGTTTACCTGGACCAAATATCCGCTCTACAATCCGGAAATTAACTCAGGAGAAGGGGATGATTATGCTCAGGAAACCCCGGGTTTGGATTTTGGCGGATACCCTCTCGCCCGTACAATTACTGTTGGAATTAATGTTTCATTTTAGTAAGAAATTGCATTTAAAACAAATTATAAACAGATGAAATACATAAATATAATTAGGAAAAGCCTGCGATTTTTCGCGATCATCTTAGCAATCTCTATAATTTCTTCCTGTAAAGGATTTCTGGATTTAAAGCCAATTTCATCACTAAGTGCAAATGGCTTTTATCAAACACAAAGTGATTTTATGCAGGCGGTAAATGGTGCATATGCTGTTCTTAGAAATCAATATAGTTCCGGCTATTATATGTTATTTGCCGATTTGAGGGCTGACAACACAACCGAACTCGGGGTTGGCGGAAGTATTGATGTATCGAAAAACCCTATTGATAATTTTACAATTGATGCTTCCAACGAACACATCCTTACTTTCTGGACCTATGCCTATCAAGCAATACAAAAAGCAAATGG
>JBBIUJ010000119.1:0-11337 GCA_037440345.1 Prolixibacter sp. | reverse complement strand
CAAATGGCCTTCCTCTTCATTTTTACCGGGTTCACTGCCAAACTTGGACTTGTTCCCATGTTTACTGCAGGTATTGATGCCAAGGATACCGCACCGGCCCCGGCAGGAGCGTTGATGGCCAGTGTTTTGATGAACCTTGGGTTTGTAGGGATCTTCAGGTTTTACACCGTTATTGCCAATACTCCTTTGCTTCATTGGGCTAAACTGGTTGTGGGAATCGCGGCTTTCCTTTCGCTGTTCGTTGCAACAGTTTACATGCTAAAGGTGAAAAATGTCAAGCGGATGTTTGCTTATTCAGGCATCGAACACATGGGCATTGTGATGTTGGGTGTTGCGGCTGGTGGAATCGGCTATTACGCTGCCATCCTGCACATTGTGCTACATGCATTCGTGAAATCCAGCCTCTTCTTCCAATACAACCAGCTTTACCGGGTATTTCAAAACAAAAGCATTACCCACATCGGCAACTATTTCAAATACAATCCGACCGGGGCGATGGTGTTATTGCTGGGATTTATCAGTTCGGCAGCAATGCCGCCATCCGGGCTTTTTGTGAGCGAATTTTTGATCTTTAAATCCTTGTTTGATGCGAAGCAGATCTTCGTTCTGATAGCCGTATTGTTGCTTTTAACCATGATTATCTGGTCGTTTGGAAAAAATATTTTCAAAGTTCTCTTTGTTCCTGCTGAAGGCTTCGACGATTCGAGGGTAGTAAGGACCTCTCCCTGGGAATCATTTTCCCAATTTCTGCTGCTCGCGACTGCAGTCTATCTCGGTTTGAACCCTCCTCCGGTCTTTGTACAACTTATCAAAGAGAGCCTCACACTTTTACCATTATGATTATGCAGACAATCACCATAAAAAACAATCAATCGGTCCCACTCGCTTCGATTCCGGAACTGGGTTACAGACAGTTTTTGGAGGTAAATACGGATTTGCTTGCAGATACTCTGGACAGACATTGTGTGAATTACTATGGTTTGGTCGATGGAAAGCATTTAAAGCTAATCTGTTGCATCGCTGACGATGTCAAACATCTGGTTCATCTCTCATGCTGCAAAGTACATCCAACAGAGGTTGTGCCCTCATTTACTGCCAAACAGCTCTGTTTCGAAAAATTCGAGCGTGAAATTCATGAGAATTTCGGATTGAATTACAGCGATCACCCTTGGCTTAAACCGGTAAGGTACCCCTTCGACCGGGCAAATAATCAATCCACCATAGCCAATTACCCTTTCTATTCTATTAATAGTGAGGAACTTCACGAGGTTGGCGTCGGACCAATTCATGCCGGGGTGATTGAACCTGGTCATTTCAGGTTTATTTGCAATGGCGAGCAGATTTTGCACTTGGAAATCCAGCTTGGCTACCAGCATAGGGGCATGGAAAAGCTGTTTCTTGAAAAGCAGACTCTTTCACAATTGACTACGCTGGCAGAAAACATTGCCGGAGATACGGTTGTCGGCCATGCGACTGCCTTTGCCCAAATATGGGAAAGCCTGTGCGGCTTCCAAACCACGAGGGAGATAGACTTTTCGCGCACCATTGCGCTTGAATTGGAGCGAATTGCCGTTCATACCGGTGACCTGAGCGCGCTTTGCACGGATATAGCCTACCAGCTGGGCAGTTCAGTCTTCGGCAGGCTACGTACCCCCATCATCAACTTCATGCAGGAATGGTGCGGAAACAGGCTTTCAAAGGGCTTAATCCGTCCGGGATTGGATCGCTTTGCTTTTACTATTGAACTTGCAGACCGACTTGTCGAGATACTGGACAGTTTTGAACGTGATTTCGTTGAGATGAATGCCCAACTCTTTAGTTTACCCAGCGCCCTTTCGCGGTTTGAAAGAACCGGAGTGGTATCCCTGGAAGATGCGACAGCCATCGGTGCAGTTGGCATGGCAGCACGAACGAGTGGTATCATCAGGGACATCCGCACCTCACATCCCCACAGTTTGTACCCCGAACTTCAGCACGAAGCCAAAGTAAAACGACATGGGGATGTCTATTCGCGCGTTCAATTGCGCAAAAATGAGGTAATGCAGTCAATTGAATACCTGAGAAGGCTGATCGCCGAACTTCCGGCCAAGAGTGAAATCAGTAAACTTTCATCCCCTGGTGAAAATCAATTTACGCTATCACTGGTCGAAGGATGGCGTGGCGAAATCTGTCACTGTGCCATAACGGGAACAAAAGGAGAATTGATTCATTACAAAATCAAGGATCCCTCCTTCCACAACTGGATGGCGCTTGCATTGTCTGTACGTAACAACGAAATATCCGATTTTCCGATCTGCAACAAGAGCTTTAATTTGTCTTATTGCGGGCATGATCTGTGAGGAATGACGGAGAGACTGAGGGACTAGGAGACTGGGGGACTAGGAGACGGAACTTCGAAAATGAATGAAGTAAACGGGGAAACAGTGAAACGGAGAAACAATGAAAGGACTAGCTCTACTCTGCGATTAAGCCACAGAGTGGCGAAATCTTGGTAGCCAGGGGTGGAGTGAAACGGAACCCCTGGAATAGAATGACAGATGAAGACCGTCCGCGATAAAATGTCTGAAAATGTGACGGCATTAGGATCGGACGGAATTCAGGTTCGTTGGCGAAGAGAAAAGAAAAAAATGAGCAACGAAGATGGGAAAATGTGAAGATGAGAAGATGGGAGTCCCGGAGAGCTGGGAGAAGGCAACGACAAATATTTTAACTCTTTGTGTTCCTTTGTGTTATCCTTCGCGAATTTTTGTGGTAAAATAAAAAATTAGATATATGTTAGATAATTTGAGGATATGGTATCATCAGGGGAAGCAGTTTATTCCCGATGTAAGAAATGCCAAAGTACCCGGAATTTTCAGGGGACGGCCGGTGATTTCAACCGCCCGCGTGGATGGATCCGAATTGGTGAAATGTTGTCCAACCGGGGCTATCTCCGCCAAACCGGTTTCCATAGATCTTGGGAAATGCACCTTTTGCGGGGAGTGCGCCCGCCTTTTTCCTCAGAAGATTGTCTTTACGAAGGATTACAAGCTTGCCACCAATGTCCGGGAACGATTGGTGGTTAAAGAAGGACTAGATGAACCAATTGAATTGGATAAAAACCTGATTTCCAAAGAGTTTAAATCAATGTTTGGAAGCTCGTTGAAACTCAGACAGATTTCTGCCGGCGGTGACAACAGCTGCGAATGGGAGCTCAATGCTGCCAACAATGTACAATTCGACATGAGCAGATTTGGAATTGAGTTCGTTGCATCTCCACGTCATGCTGATGGAATCGTCATAACAGGTCCGATTACTAGCAATATGGCTGAACCTCTTCAAATCTGTTATGACGCCACGCCGGATCCAAAGATAGTAGTACTTGTAGGAACAGACGCCATCAGTGGTGGCATATTCGAAGGCTCCCCTGCCCTTGATCGCAGTTTCCTGGAAAGCCACAAAGTCGATCTCTATGTAGCAGGTAATCCCGCACATCCGCTGACTGTGATCAACGGGCTGCTGGCACTAACGGGAAGGGCGGAAAAAGATTAAGGAGACGGAAGGCAAGTCTTTAGAAGGCGATCCCTATGCTTATTCCACTGCGAAGCCATGGATATGGAATTGAACTACCCTTAACATCAACCTGGTCCGAGCCATTCCTGGTGACCTTGATTTTTTCTGCAAGAAAAGCGGGCAATTTGGCTACATTTTCCCTGACATTGCTTTCCACTTTATCAATCATGATGACGTTTGGCGATTTTACTGTCGCTGTTACATTTGCCAGACCAGCTTCAATTCCCAGGAAGTAGAAGTCCACACTTACTATTTTGGCAATCAAAAACTGTACCCCGGACTGCAATCCAAAATTCAACGTATTACCGCTAATATCGTATTTTTCATCGTATTGTGTGGTAACTGGTGGAAATCCCTCCGTGGTGGTTCGGTGATTATCAGCGTTGGCCGTGAATTTTTGGTATTTAAGGTAAGGCGAGAAATAAAATCCAAATGGTCTCGCTTTATGACCGGCATAATGACGGTAGGCTGCTCTAATAGCCATGGTGCTAAAAGCGTCATTTGTAATCTTATTGTCAGCGCTGTTAATTCCAAATTTATCGGCAAAAGGCTTTGGTGAAGCAATTCCAAGCCCAAATGTAAAGGAACTCTTCGGACTGAATTTTCTTTCGTACTCAAAGGAAAGACTGTTTAGGGCCAGATTTATAGGTAAGAATTTGAATACATTCTTTGGTCCTGGGGCCACATTAACGGTGTCGGTCGACACATCCTGACCAAATGAATATACTGAGCAAAAAGCAAGGATCAACAATAACATCCCGGTTTTCATGGTTTTGAGTTTTAATTAACAATTTAAAACTAACTAATTTTAATCAAAGTGCAAAGTGCAGCCCATTTTGTTCCTGCTTCACGATGGACATTCTCACTTTTTTCTCCAGGGTTTTTTAGTTCATAGGAATCCTCATTAACACAAAAAAGCCTTCGAAATCATGCGACTTGAAGGCTTTTGAAATATTGTGACCCCACCGGGATTCGAACCCAGATCAAAAGAACCGGAATCTTCCATTCTATCCATTAAACTATGGGGCCTAAGAGCCGCAAATGTAGCAATAATCTTTTTACGGCGCTCCTGATCTGATAAAATGCCCTCCCCCTTAGACTAAATATTCTGATGCATTTGAGAATTTCTCCAACTTTTGACTGCATTTCCAACCAGAAAAAATAATTTTGTTTGGTATCAAATCCAAAGTCTGGTTCCCCATTTTCTCTTTGATCATTGGCGTTCTAATTTTAAATCAGAAAATTAAGAAGACCCTCATTCATTGAAAAGTAATAAAGTGTTTATTGATAATGAATTATGCTGTAATAGATGTAGAGACAACCGGTAGCTCGCCTACGAACGGCAAGATTACTGAAATAGCAATTTACATCTACAATGGGAGTGAAATTTCCGATTCATTCTGTTCACTCGTGAATCCTGAATGTAACATCCCCTGGAACATCACTCAATTAACCGGCATAACCAATGAGATGGTGGAATCTGCTCCCAAGTTCTATGAGATCGCCAAAAAAATTGTGGAAATTACGGCAAACACAATATTTGTGGCCCATAATGCCGCTTTTGATTATTCTTTTGTCCGCGAAGAGTTTAAAAGACTAGGATACGATTACAAACGCAAAACCATGTGCACGGTAAGCCTTAGCAGGAAGCTGATCCCCGGACTTCGCTCCTATTCATTGGGAAATATCTGTCATGATTTGAACATTACCATTGAAGAGAGGCATCGTGCAGGTGGTGATGCCCTGGCTACCGTGAAACTGTTTGAGAAAATTCTCAGACAGAATGAGACAGCCGATCACGATCTTTTCTCCTCACGGAAGGGAAATCTCGCTGAGGAAACGATTGCATCCCTGCCAGGAAGCTGCGGTGTTTACTACTTTTATGATGCCAAAGGAGATCTCATCTATATCGGCAAAAGCAAAAACATACACCAGCGAGTGATTGCCCATCTCAACAATCGACTGACAAAGAAAGCGATGGAGATGAGTGAACGAATAGCCTCTGTTAGTCATGAAGTTACCGGGAGCGAATTGGTGGCCCTTCTCCTTGAATCTGAAGAAATAAAGACCAATCGTCCGTTCTACAACCGAATGCAGAGAAGATCCGCCAACAATTACGGGATTTTTTCATTTGAAGACAGCAATGGATTTCTGAATTTGCAGGTTCAAAAGATTTCTGATGATTCAATTCCTTTGACCTCTTTTACTTTCTATCAGGAAGCCATTGATTTGTTGCATAACAAGGCCGAATCGCACATCCTGTGTAAGAAATTGTGTCATCTGGATGATCAACTTTCCCCCTGCTTCAATTCCAGAATTGGCAGTTGCCTGGGTGCTTGTGAAGGAAGGGAAAAGCCTGAATTCTATAATGCAAGGGTATTGGAGGCAATCAGGCCGTGGCTGTTCCAATCCCAGAATTTCTTTATTCTTGAAAATATCAGGAATACAGACGAGGTGGCAGTTGTAAAAATTTATCAGGGTAAGTACATTGGATATGGAGTATTATCCGGTAATATTTCCATGGTTGATTGGGAGACCTTAAACGATTGTATTCGTAAGAAAAAAGACAATTGGGATACAAGGATTATCATTAAAAGCTACCTAAAGAAATACCACCGGTATCTTAAAATAATAGAGTATTAGCCGACTTCACCCAAACCTTCTTTGTATCGCGCAATGGCTCGCTCACGGGCAAAGGCATGGTCAATGATCTTTGAGGGATACTGGTCTGTTCCGAATTCGGGTACCCATTTCCTAATGTAAATAAATTCCGGATCAAACCTTTGTACCTGCAGTTCAGGATTGAATATCCTGAAATAGGGAGCCGCATCACAACCTGAACCTGCGGCCCATTGCCATCCTCCATTGTTGGAGGCAAGATCGTAATCATTCAATTTTGCGGCGAAATAGGTTTCACCCCACTTCCAATCAATCAAAAGATGTTTGCACAGAAAGCTGGCAGTAACCATCCTGACCCGATTGTGCATAAATCCGGTCTGATTCAGCTCACGCATTCCTGCATCCACCAGTGGGTAACCGGTCATTCCATTGCACCACGCGTGAAAATGATTCTGGTCATTTTCCCAACGGATATTGTCGTAGGCGGGTTTAAAAGCCCGTGTGGAAACCTGGGGAAAAAACCACAAAATCTGACTATAGAAATTTCTCCAGATCAACTCCGATAAAAATGTTTGGGAATGAAGCATCGCCAGGGCGGTAATTTTTCTGATACTTACTGTACCATACCTTAAGTGAAGGCTTAGTTTCGAAGTACCATTCCTGGCAGGAAAATCACGGTTCTCTTCGTAATTTTCCAATAAACTTTGCGGAAGGGACTTGGGCGGAAAAATATTCTCTACCCTTGAAAAACCAAGTGATTCAATTGAGGGCATCCCCATTGGTTTCATCCTGATAAAATTATGGAAGTAGAGCGAGGTCTTATTGGGACGAACACTATCCTGGTTCAATTTTTCCAGGAACCTGTTTTTATAGGCTGTAAATACGGTATAGGGCTTTCCATCCTTTTTAACCAACTCATCCTTTTCGAATAACACATGATCCTTGTAGGTGATAAATTCTGTTCGATTCATCTTCAGCAACCTTTCCACGTGCATATCCCGGTGATTTGTGTAAGGTTCATAATCCCGGTTGCAATAGACACTGCAGATATGATACTTTTCAATCAGTGAATTGAAGACATCCATGGGTCGGCCATGAAGCACACACAGCGTTGATCCAATTTTCTCCAGTTCACTTTTGATCTGGTGTAAAGTTTCATAGATGAAATTGATCCTATAATCGGAGGTGTCTGGAATTCTGGATAAAATATCAGGATTGAAAATAAACAACGGTAGCACATTCTCACGGGTCTTCAACGCGTGAAACAAGGCAGTATTATCATCCAGCCTCAAGTCTCTGCGCATCCAGAAAATATTAACTACAGGTTTCTCCTTCTGACTTGACATTCGAAAAAAGTCTATTTAAAGTGTCTGAAATATATGAAAAAACAAAACTAAATCTACCTTTGTTTACCAAAAATAGAGAAACAATAAAATCTAAATTTCCATATTTTATGAGTAAACGGGGTTTTGCAAGCGATAACAATTCAGGAATTCATCCTAATATTCTGAAAGCCATAGAAATGGCAAATGTGGGTCATGCTGTTGGCTATGGCGATGACATCTATACTGAAAATGCAAAAAGTCTCTTTAAGAAAGAATTCGGTCATGAAACCGAAGTATTCTTTGCATTGACAGGTACAGGCGCCAACATTTTATCGATACAGACTCTGTGTCACTCTTTTAACTCCATTCTATGTGCTGAAACGGCGCATATCTATGTGGATGAGTGTGGCGCTCCGGAGAAATTTACGGGAAGTAAGTTGATTCCCATTCCTTCAGATAATGGTAAAGTTGAGCCCGCTGAACTGATAAAAAGATTGCACGGTTTTGACTTTGAACACCATGCACAGCCAGGCCTGTTAAGTATATCCCAGGTAACCGAAATGGGAACAGTTTATACTGTGGAAGAGATCAAAGAACTTGCAAAAATCGTTCATGGAGTCGGAATGTTTCTGCACATGGATGGGGCTAGAATAGCCAATGCTGCGGTCTCTTTGGGTTTGAATTTCAGGGACTTCACCAAGGATGCAGGCGTCGATCTGCTCTCGTTTGGCGGCACAAAAAATGGTATGATGTTGGGTGAAGCTGTTTTGATCTTCCAACCTTCACTAGCAAAACACACGAAATATTATCGGAAACAGGCCGCCCAGTTGTATTCAAAAATGAGGTTTGTTTCAGCGCAGTTCATTCCATACCTGAAAGATGAAATCTGGAGATCCAATGCCAAACATGCCAATGAAATGGCGCAAATGCTGTTTGGCTTAATTTCAGAAATCAAAGACATCAAGGTTACTCAAAAGGTCGATGCAAATGGAATTTTCGCGATTCTGCCCAAGGAAATCATTCCGATTATCAGAAAGGAGTATTTTTTTTACGATTGGGATGAAGCCAAAGGGGAAGTCAGATTAATGACCTCTTTCGATACAACAGAGGAGGATGTTCGCAATCTGGTAGCCCTTTTGAAGCTTCATTTAAGCTAAAATGATGGGTTAGCCGCTTTTTTATTGTACTTTTGCCGCTCAAGGAAAAATAAATTAGCATGATAAGTCGAAGGATTATCCGTACAAAAGTTCTGCAAATACTCTACGCCCACGTTTCAACACCAGAGAAACAAATAAGCTCGTCTGAAAATGAGTTGCATTTCAGTATCCAGAAAACCTACGAACTTTATCATCTGTTGCTGTTGTTGCCAATTGAGCTCAGGGACTACGCTGATAAATTAATTGAACTAAGAAAGCAGAAGAACTTTCCAACCAGTGAGGAGCTACATCCCAATCTGCGTTTTGTTTCCAACCGCCTGATCAATAAGTTAAGAAGTAACAAAGATCTGGCGACATTCGTTCAAAAAAACAAAGTCAACTGGGTTAACAGTCAGGAGCTTGTAAAGAAGATATACCAATCTATGGTAGAATCTGAACTGTACAATGGTTATCTCACAAACAGTGAGGACAACTTTCAGAACGACAAAATGTTCTGTGAAGATTTTTATACTGAGATCCTGCTAAAAAACGAGTTCGTCTTCAATGAATTCGAAGAACTTAGCATTTATTGGAACGATGATCTTGATTTTGTGGTTTCCATGGTAATAAAGACACTCAAAAAATTCAGGGAAGAGAACAACATCAACGACCACTTATCTTCTTTGTACAAGGATGACGAAGATCGGGATTTTACGGTTAAGTTATTCAGGAAGACCCTAGCCAAGAGCGAGGAAAACAGGAAGACGATTGAAACATACACCAAGAACTGGGATGTTGACCGGGTAGCCACCATGGATATTCTGATTATGGAACTCGCTCTTACCGAGCTTACTGAATTTCCATCAGTTCCTATCAAGGTTACATTAAACGAATACATCGAGTTGGCTAAGTATTACAGCACACAACGAAGCAGCATCTTCATCAACGGTGTTTTAGACAGAATTACAAAAGATTTTAAAGAACAGGGAAAAATTGTGAAATCGGGACGAGGTCTTTTAGAGGGATGATCAACAGGTACTTTAAAACACTTTCTATTATTATCGCGGCAATCATGATTTTGGGTTGCGGGAATAAATCATCGAGCCACTCCTCTCCTTCCGTTTCAGTCGATGCAAACAAAAAAAAGGCACCTGGCAGGATTGAATTTACCAAAGAATTGCATAATTTTGGTACATTGAAAGAGGGAGAAACAGTGGCTTATTCTTTTCAGTATAAGAACGGTGGGAGTTCCCCTTTTCGCTTGACAAAGGTAGAACCTACTTGCGGATGTCTGACCGTTCAGTTCAGCAAAGAAGAGATCGCTCCAGGTAGCAACTCTGCCATTGAGGTGATTTTTCAAACTGCCGGAGAATGGGGAAACCAGGTTAAAACCGTCGAAATCGGAACCTCAGGCGGTGAAACCAAAACATTGACAATTGGTGCTTTTGTAGAAAATAAGAATTTTAACATTGATTTAAATAACTTGAAATGAGTACACTATTATTTGTTATCGCTCAACAGCAACCACAGGGAAGTATGTTGGGAATGTTTTTACCACTGGTATTAATTATCGTTGTGTTCTACTTTTTTATGATTCGTCCACAGATGAAACGGCAGAAAGAGACACAAAAATTCAGGGATGCACTCCAAAGGGGAGACAAGGTGGTCACATCAGGTGGCATTTACGGAAGAATTGATGAGATTAAAGATCAAATCATCTATCTTGAGGTGGCGCCAAATATCAAATTAAAAGTTGATAAAAGTGTTGTGCTAAAAGATATGAGCGATGCTCCGGTAGCAAAGTAATAAAAAATGGCCGGTTCTTCCGGCCATTTTTTATTTTAAACAAGCCGGGTAAAACATAATACGGATGAAGCAAATTTGGGTAAAAAAAATATTCTTGTACGTAAAACGGAAGGTCAAGAATTTCAGCTACCATAAGGCGCTTGTATTTATTGTCTGCCTGGCGCTCTCCTCCCTTTTATGGTTGTTAAACAGTTTGGAAAAGCGCTATACCAGCAGAATCAGTGTTCCGGTAAATTATGTTGATTTTCCAAAGGATAAACAACTTTCAGGATTTCTCCCAAAGAATCTTGATTTAATGGTTGATGCCTACGGATATACCTTGTTAACCTACAAACTCAGACTGGCCTTTTCGCCCATCTTACTAAATGTCAACGAATTGATTGACAACGCTCTGAACAAGGGATACCGTTACAAGTATACAGTCTCTGCTGTGGGCCACAAAGAAGAGATTGAGAAGCAGATCAGTAGCGAGATTAGAATACTCTCCATCAAACCAGATACGCTCGTATTCAATTTCAGCAAAATCGTCTCTAAAAAGATAAAAGTTAAACCCTCACTAAGACTTAGCTTTGAAAGTCAGTACTCCCTTGCCGGGGAACCAACAACTGTTCCTGACTCATTCCTGGTAAGCGGACCAAAAAATATTTTGGATACCTTAAAATTCATTCCGACAAATTTTTATTCATTCACCAGATTAGCGCATTCAATTGAGCAGCGGGTAACGATTCAACCACCATCGGGCGTAAAATTGGACACCGAAGAGGCGAATTTGACCATACCCGTTGAGCAGAATACTGAAGTAACATTTGAAATTCCTATTCAGGTTATCAACAATCCTTCCGATATTAATATCAAGACATTTCCGGGAAAAATTAAGGTTACTTGCAGGATTGGACTCA
>JBBIUJ010000118.1:0-11387 GCA_037440345.1 Prolixibacter sp. | reverse complement strand
ATGAGCGATTCATACAACTCTGCCTTGTGATGCCGATAGGATTCCCGCATCAACCGCTTCATCCGGTTCCGGTCAACTGCTCTTTTAAACATTTTTTTGGGAACAGAAAAACCAGCCTGTGCAGGTGATTCAGACGGAAGTTCGCCGAAAATTTTCCAAACAATCCTGAGGGGATATGACAAAAAGCTATTGCCTGAGAGAAACAATTCCCCCATCAATTTCTGACTACATAACTTTTCATCTTTTCGAAAAGTACGGGAAACAAGTTCTGCCAAATTCCTACTTGTGGTTTTTGTTGAAATCCGAAATGTATTTATCCAGCGCTGATGTCATGGAAGGTGTCTCGGGAAGTGGCGCTTCTATGTCGACATTTAGATCTGCATCCCTGACGGCCTTGGCTGTTGCATAACCGAAAGTTGCAATTTTTGTCTCATTTTGCTTAAAATCAGGGAAATTGAAAAACAGTGATTTGATATCAGAAGGACTGAAGAATACAAGAACATCATAGTTAACATCCTTTAAATCTGATAAATCACTACAAACAGTCCGGTACATAACGGCTGCTTTAAAATTTAGTCCGGCAGCGGTAAGCTTCTCAGGGACCTCGTCTTTGTGCATGTCGGAAAGAGGGATCAGGAAACTCTCCTCCTTGTGTTTCATCAACACCTCAAGCAGTTCACTGAATTTCCCTGGGGCATAGAATATTTTGCGTTTCCTGTAGACAATGTACTTTTGCAGGTAGTGGGCAGTAGCCTCGGAGATACAAAAATATTTCATGGTATCTGGAATGACTACCCTCATCTCCTGAGACATACGGAAAAAATGATCGATGGCCGTGCGACTATTAAAAATCACAGCTGAAAAATCCAAGATATTGATCCGATCTTTTCTAAAATCTTTCGCCGAAACACCCTCAACATGAATGAAAGGACGAAAATCGATCTTTAAATTGTTCTTCGCAGCCAGATCATTGTAGGGCGAATTTTGAAAATTCGGCTCTGGCTGAGTAACTAATATCTTCTTGATTTTCAATTCTTTACTTTTTAAATAATTTAAATTTCCCCCCTAATTATGCTCCGGTTGCCAATTTAACTACCAGAAGGATTGGAAGAATTTCAAGGGCACAAAGGTACAAAATCAAATAGAATATTGAAATACCCTCCCTAATTGCAAAATAGATACTCCTGAAAATTGACATGAGATAGAAGATTGCAACCAGAACGGGTACCAGGAACATGGAGAAGATGCCAAACGCTGGTACAAATGAATGAATTGTTGCTACCGGCAACAAAATCAAACCCAATACGTTGTGGTAAAGCATCATGTTAAAAACAAGCTCGCCAGTTGTCTCCTTTTGGGAAAAAATTGAACCCAAAAGTTTATAAAGGAGTATTTTCAGCATGAAGTATCCATTAACGACGGCAAACACTATCAGGAAAAATTCTATCCCACTGGAACCTATTGTCATTCCGTTGTCTCTTGCAATAAGAAAAATAGGAAATGGCAAGAAAAGGAAGAAAATTATATTCAACCGGAACACACCAAAATTGTTGCTGTACCCTCTTTCACGGTAGAGCCTTGATGCTGCTCCATAATTGACAACACTTTGGAAAACCTGCAGGATGTACTTTGAGAAACCGAATTGAAGTGACGCAAATACCGTCCAACCTATCAGAATTAAGAAAAATGTCCAGTCCTGTTCAACCGATTTAATGGGTTTTCCATCAAATCCATATGGCTTTCCGGGTTGCTCGACTGCAACTTTAAATAGTGCAGTCGAATCGACAGGTACCGGGGTCAGACTCCAGAAGTTGAGCGTATCACCATCCGCCTGATAAAATCCAGGGTTGCCAGTAAAGATATTTACCCCTAAATCACGTTCAGAGCCATCAATCTGAACTTCAACCACATTTTTACTATTTGATTTGTATTCCGGTAAAGCCTTTTTCTCAACAACCTTTTCAGTTTTCCTGCCAGTGATCTGTTGATGGTATTGCTCAGCAGCCCTGAGGATGGCATCCTGTTCACGAAGTTGCTGATCATTAACAGGTTTTGATCTAGAGGTCTGCACCTTCTGATTTTGAGCAATTACTTTTGGAGTAACCTTTCTGAGTGATTGAGGAGAGGTTTTGGCTGTGAAATGGGTAGTTTTTTGTGAGGGAGACTTGGTAGTTTGCTGCTTTTTTTGGCCGCTTTTTTGAACCAGAACTTTGGCTCCCTTGCGAGGAACTTGTTCGGTTTTGGCCTTTACAGCCGACAAAAGTGAATTGGAAGGAAGCAGCATCGCACGAATAAATATTGTGTCACAAAGATAGCAAAAAGTGTTTCACCGGTAAATACCAACAACCATCCTTATGATGCTACAATTGATCCTTCTAATCAATATCTTTGCGCCATGGAAAGAAATAATGAACCGGGAATCTATTTTGCACCTTTACAAGAATCAACTGATTTTGTTTACAGGAAGGCCCACTCCACCCATTTTGGTGGCATTGACAAATATTTTTCGCCCTATTTACTGGTTCAGAAGGATGGTACCCTGAAAAAATCCCACCTGCGCGATACAGCTCCCGAAAACTGTACCGGTTATCGACTTGTACCACAGATCATGGCCGGGACCAGTGATGATTTCATTTTTCTTGCCAAACACCTCACTGATCTTGGTTACCAGGAGATTAACTGGAATCTGGGATGTCCATATCCCATGGTAACCGGTAAAGGAATGGGTTCCGGACTGCTGCCATACCCCGAAAGAATTAACGAAATACTTGATAAATCGTTGCCCCAAATCAACTGCAGGATATCGGTTAAACTTCGTTCCGGATTGAACGCCCCGGAGGAGATCTTTCAGGTAATGCCAGTGTTGAACCAATATCCCTTGTCGGAGGTGATATTGCATCCAAGAATCGCCAAACAGCTTTATTCTGGGACAACCGACTGGACGTTGTTCGAAAAGGTTGCAGCATTGATCTCTCATCAGCTAGTGTACAACGGGGATATACTTATCCAGGAGGATTTTCAGAAAGCAGATAAGACTTTTGAATCAGTCACCAATTGGATGATTGGCAGGGGAATGCTTAAAAATCCATTTCTTGCCTTGGAAATTAAGGGAGTTCAGCTTCCCGGCAGGATTGAAAAAATTGAACGTCTTGAACGGTTTCATAATGAAATAATAAGCAACTACGCAACCATGCTGAGTGGCCACAGCCATCTGATTACCAGGATGACCAAATTCTGGGAATATTTTTGCTTCCTGTTTCCCAACCCGCACAAGGCATTTAAAAGGGTAAAGAAGTCGGTCAATATGTCGAAATACGAGATTGCGGTTAGGGAGAATTTCATGCATTTGAGGAATGAAGATTAATCCTTCATGCCTGTGGTAATTTTGGGTGCAAACCAATTTTATCCAGTTCCCTATCGATGCGATGAACCAGGTAGAATGGAAGGTTGAGCAGGGTAAACTCCGTTCCGGCAATGGTTTTTGCTGTCACAACCGAATAAGCTCCTTGCCATACACGTACTGCCAGATGGTGTGGCGCCACATCCATAAACTGATGCAACGACCGTAGTTTACCAATACTGCCCGATTTTACTTCAATAGGAATAAGTTTACCGTTGTATTGATACAAATAATCGATTTCGGCGCTGGATTGCTTTTTCTCCCTCACCCAAAACTGAAGCTTGTTCATGATGCTGTTTGACATCGCAAACAGTTCCTGTCCGGTAATGTGTTCGGCTATTCTTCCTCTGTAAACATCTGCTATATCCTCACTGGAAAGAATATCTCTCACCATGTTGGTCGCATAATTGATCAGTCCTGTGTCCAGCGTGTGTAATCGCGGCTTTAATCTCAGTTTGGGTAATGCCGGAATAACTGCTTCGGTTGTTGGATAAATCAACCGGAACAGAAAAGTTTTTTCAAGTATAGTAAATGCCTCCCTCATTTCACGGAACTTATAGGTCGAACCACCAAAATTTTCAATGGTAATTCGGCTTCCGGCTACTGCAAAAGCTGTATTGAGAATATGCCTGATGTATTGTACTTGTGATGGTGAAGGAGCGTACTTCTCTACATCTTCAATATACGATTTCAGGAGGCTTTCATAAATTGGCTGCAAGGCAGTGAGGTCCTTGCTGCGGGCATATTGTTCCACAACCTGGGGCATTCCGCCGATGGTCAGGTATTTTTTAAATTGCCGCATTAAATGATGGTGGGCAAAGGCGGGAATTTCATTACTTTTCAATATTTCGAGGCTTTGATTCTCACCCGTTGCACCCAGAAATTCACGGAAAGTAACAGGGTGCATCATCATGTATTCTACCCTTCCAACCGGGTAAGAAATTTTGTGGTCCATAATCGTTTCGAGCAATGAACCTGCAGCAATGACATACAAATCTTCTGCTTCTTCCTTAAAATAGCGCAACAACGCGATTGCCCTGGGAGCATTCTGAATCTCGTCGATAAAGATCAGAGTTCTTCCCGAAGTTCGTTCTTTTCCGGCATAAAAGAACAATGCCATCAACAAATCCTGAAACGGATATGAGGTTTCAAAAATTTTCCGTTCTTCCTCTCTTTCAAGATTGAGAGCTATATATTGGTCGAACTCTTTGGAGAACATTTCAACGGCAGTGGTTTTTCCGACCTGTCTGGATCCTCTTAATACCAGTGGTTTACGATTGTCCCTTCCAGCCCAATCTTTTAATTTATCTATGATTTCCCTGTAAAACATGGAGTGATGTATAAATATTAAGGATAAAAATAAACAAAAATGTATAAATGTCAAGGTATATTTTCTACATTTATGTAGAAAAGTAAGGGTTATAATGGCCTTACACTGTATAATAGTAAGGGATTTTCGATTCGTTTAAAAATAAACGAACCCTCTTGCTGATTTTGAAAGCAGGACCATCCCGACTTGTCGGGAGACCCCCTGATTATGTGTTGTCCAACTCTATTTTTAAATGGCCAACTTTCAGGGAACCTTACATTATCATCAAAATAAAGACAGAAATAAATATTATATCAGATAAAATTCTGTATAACAGTCTATAAAGCCTAATAACCCGTTCGGATCAAGATATGGGAGTATTATATACCTATTTCTTTTAATTGTCTAATTGCATCCGAAATCTCAAAACTATGGTCCTTAGATTGATTTACTTTATCAACGAATTCATTAAAGAAGTATCGTGTATTTTTTTGCGTTTCATTCCTTGCAAATTGTCCCAACAAATTACGAATGTTTGAAATAAGCTTAAATTCATCAATCGACGTTTTTGAAACTAATTCAAACAGCTTTTCGAAAACGGCAGGGATAAAATTTCTAAACACTGATCTTCCAAGATCAAAAGAAATATACGTTTCTGTCAGTTTCAGTAAGAAATCAGACAAGACTTGAAGATCAAAGGCTTTAATATCAATATTGAGCAAAGTTTCTCTTAATAAATCACCTTCCGAGTGATAATCTTCATTATTAAAGCATTCGTTCAATATTTTGAAACCATCGACTTCTTCTGCTTTTATTAAATATAGGCCAATCTTGAAAAGGCTAACTCCTTCTCTGTTAATTAGGTCTTTTAAGAACTTAACTACATATTCATCTTTCTTTTGTACCATGAAACCGATAAATGTCCAATCAAAATGATCATTATCCTTTTGAAAATCAAGCGTATCGAATGCAGGAACTAATGATTCTGCATCTCCCTGATGGGATTGATAAAAATTTAGAATTCTAAGTTTAGAATATTTTGGGATCTTTTTGTCATTAATATATCTGGGTAAGTAAGGTAATGCTTCGGTCCAATTTTCCTTTTCCACCACTCTGACATGTTCTTCTAGAATAAAATTTACCAATCCACCATCCTGTATATTCTTCAAAATCTGATTTTTCAAAAGATTGATTGGCAAATGATCTTTTAAATAGTCATACAATTTGAGTTGTTTTGTGACTCCATTATTATTCGTAAGAAATGCATCAAAGCCAATTAATGATGTCATTTCAATTAACATATACTCTTCAAGCTTCAGGTCAAGATATAGAGCAAATCGCATAAAGTAAATCGTTTCAGTTAAATATGTGTATTCATTTCCCTCTAATGGAGTTATTGCTCCTTTAATATCAACCTTTTGAATTCTATCATTACACCAATCTTCCATCCATTTTGAATTTTCAATTAGTACTGAATGATAATTCAAATACTGATAATGTTCCTCGACAACCAATTGATCCCAATATTCAAGGGTCGAAAACCGTTGTATTATTTCATTTCTTTCAATGTCGTTTTCGGAATAACGCCTGATAAATTCTAATCCAACAATTAGCCCGACATTTGCGTTTCTTTCTTCCCTAGAATGCTGTATTTTAATTACTTCATGTTTGGTAAAGTGCTCTTTCCCAATTACTTCAAGTGCCCTAGTAATATATTTTAATGCTAATTCTTGATCCAATAGAACTTTAAGCCATAACTCATCCTTTGATTTTTCGAATGATTCCCATACTGGAGTATCGTATTGAAAATGATTGTTGGAAACCTCGTTTATTTGTCTTTCAAAATAGTTCCTTCCTTCTTGATTCCGAATAATTGCTAAGGCCGATAAAAAATTCCATACATCATCATCGCTAACTTTTCCATCAGAATATTGACTAATTACCCAATCCAAACATTGTTGATCTGCGATTAATGCAGGAACTATGAAAAGTTCTCTTCTGTGCTTTTTTTCTTTCTCTAAATCGTTCAAGAAACAAGATTTGAAAGAAATTTCGACTAACCCAGTTTTTTCAAAAAAACTTTTGAAGTGATATCCTAATTCTTCATCGTGGTAGTTGAATGAAGCATAAACTAACTCGATGATTGCATGATCGATTTTTGATCCAATATAATATGATCCAATCGCACGCTCATTTAAGAATTTGTATAAATCATTAAACCAAATCCTATGTCTGCTCTGATTGCTCTCAGGCACTTCTAATAGAATTAATTTCGTTAACTCTACATGTGACAATAGTTTTATCACTTCCAATAAAGCATATTCTGACCCCATTACTCGCTGTTCTTGAAATGTTTCAATGAACTTATGAACAAGTTCAGCCTTTATATCTACAAAATTTGCATCTGCTAAATAATGGCATAGTGCGCCTAATGGCGCATCATTATTGAATAAATTTGGGTTATTTAGTAGTTCATCTCTCGTCTGGGAATCAAATATTTCCCATTTAGAAAAAGATTCAATAATAATCCGGCTAATACCATATTTGTGTATGTTTTCTCTTTTTAGGAGTTCGAAGTATAACAGTTTAATCTCATTTATGAACTTATCAGGGTGTTTCAAAAGTGAGAGGATTGAAATTGCGTTCGAAATTACTTCTGCTGTTGAATCATATGGCCTAATTTCATCAAGCAAGAACGTGATTAATTCCCCATTTGATTCCAGTTCCCCAAAATTGAAAAGATCGTTCTCCGAATAAACATTTCTCCAAATAACAGACTCTTCATTTTTATGACGATCAAAAATTTTCACAAATATTCCATTTCTTATTGATCGATCAATTTTATGCGGTTCAACTTTTACTAGTGAATCAATGTCTTTTTCAATGAAGTATTTGATCAATTCACTATCTCCCCTTACTAGATTGATAAGAAATGAAAAAGCATTTAACCATTTGGGTTTAAGTTTGCCATTATTAAGCAAAATGATTTTTTTAATGACTAACCAATTATGTTCCGAAACTTTTAGGGCAGCTAGAAATTCTTGAAAATTATTGTGTTCAAAAAACCACTCGTCTCCATCTCGATTAAAAAACAGTCGTTTAATAGTCTCCTTTGTTTTATCCTCTCTAATGACACGATGAAAATCTTTATTCGAAATTTTATAGGTCCCAGAATATTGCATGATGAGTGCCAGAATTTTCAAGCCTTCTTCAAGTTCATACTCGTTTAAATTGGCTCCAACGGTTGAATCTTTGCCTTTTTCAAACTGTATCCGTTGGTCAAACAATTTTTGAAAAAAGTCAATCTTATTCTTAGGAATTAGTTGTGATGAGTTGAATATCTCAATAGCATTAGACAAGTAAAATGGATTTTTAAATACATCAAAAAAATTGTTTTTTATTATTTCAATCCTAAAAATATAGGGATTAATGCATTGATTTTGGATGAATTCATGAATGTCGCTTTCTGATATCTCTTTTAGGTAGCAGGTACAGAATTGGTCTCTTTCTTTTTGTAAATTATCTGTATTTACAATTTCAAAAGGATTAAAATTAGTTCGACAGGAGACAAGAATTTTATAATCTGGATAATCACAGGCAAAGTTCTTGATGTCATTTGCTACTTCTCGCATTTTGTTACTGTCAACTTCGTCAAATCCGTCCAAAAGATAGAAGGATGAAAAACCAGAAGGAACATTCTGCCAGTCTTTGCAACGGGCATCTAACAATAATTTAAATGAAGTCGAATAATTTATAAGTCGAATTTTAAAACAAAAATTATTTGGATTTTTACTAATTGTATCAGCAATAAAGTTTAATTCTGTTGTTTTCCCTAATCCACCAACCCCTAAAAGTGTCAACCTATTTTCTTTCCCCAGAGTCTCTGATAAGTTTAGAGCTTCCCCTTGATTATTAGTAATGGTCCTTTTTATGTAGGCGTGTTTCGGCTTAAATTGAAAATCTTCTTTGTTGGGGCGGTGTGGAATTTTATATAAAATATCCTTAATCTTTTCTAAATTGTTATTGCCTAAATCACTGAATATAACGTCATATAGGCTTGATAAATCTAGTAAATTCTGTAGACAGAATAATGAATCAGATATTTGAATTGTTTGCCCATTAACAGATAATTCTTTGTCAATTCTTATTTTTTCCTTCGAACTAAGCCCTGAGGCAATAATAATAAAAAGTTGATCGAAATCTCTATCCATTCCTCTGGATAAAAACGATGTTAGTGTGTCTTTTATCTTATCATTTATACCTTTAGCCGAGTTGGTGACAGTGACCTGAAAGCATACCCTGTGCTCCTTATCAACAAGGTCAATTGCTGGGTAGTTTGATTTTTCAAAATTTAAGTTGCAGAAATTCCAACCTTTATTTGAATATACTGCATTTAGTAATTCCTCTAAAAATAATTCTGAAAGGAATGCAATACTAGAAGGATTAATGGATTTAAGATCATTGATTACTCGCTGATTTTGAATTAACCCAAGTCTTATTTCATGTTCTAAGCTGGTTAAGTTTTCAATACCTGTTTCCATAAAATTAAGTTGCTGAAAATTTTGCAATCAGATTAAATATTTTTGGGTGATTTAATGTTTTATATGTGTCAATTTACACATTGTGTATGAACAAAAAAAGAGCTACTGGAAATAATGCATGGAATCAATATTCTTTAAAATTGACTTCCCTGAACATAGGAAATATTATAATTGAAATTGGAAATTGTTGAGATACTTTCATTACTGGAAGTTGGAAGGTTAAACTTAGGTGGAGGTTATTCGTTCGCTTAAAAATAAACGAACTTCCTTGCAGATTATTTCAGCGCAAAACTTGATTTATCCACCAAATCCAGGCGACTTCCTGGCGTAAAAAAGCAAACACCTACAAGTCGACCTTGTAAGTGTTTGATTCTATGGAAGAGCCCCAACGACCCTTCTCCCCATCTCCGTTTCATTTTCTCTCTCCCCCTCGTCCTAGTCGTCCACTCGTCCCCTCTTCCACTCCTCAGTGTGCCAGCAGCCAGTTCTCTGCGGCTTCCATCTCGACTTCGAGGGGTACAACCATCTCGACAGCGTGCTCCATCTCCTCTTTAACGATCTTTTTTACCACCTCTGTTTCTGATTTCAGCAGGTCAAAGTTTAATTCGTCGTGCACCTGAAGCATCATCTTCGAGGCAATCTTCTCTTCATCAAATCTCTTTTGAATCCTGACCATTGCCACTTTGATGATATCGGCAGCCGACCCCTGGATGGGTGCGTTGATGGCATTGCGCTCGGCAAAACCCCTGACAGCAGCATTTTCGGAGGTTATATCCTTGAGATGACGCCTCCTGCCCATGATGGTCTCGACAAATCCCCGCTTGCGCGCCAACAGGATTTGTTCATCCATGTACTGTTTTACCTGCGGAAAGTTGACAAAGTAATCATCGATCAACTGTTTGGCCTCATTCCTTGGAATATTGAGCCGCTGGGCGAGCCCAAAAGGAGAGATGCCATAGATGATCCCGAAATTGGCTGTCTTGGCCTTCCTCCTCATATCAGAAGTCACCTCCCCTAGCGGGACGTTGTAGATTTTTGCCGCCGTGGCCGCGTGAATGTCCTCGCCATTGGCAAAGGCTTCGATCATCACTTTATCCCCCGACAAGGCTGCCATGATTCGCAGTTCAATCTGGGAATAGTCGGCTGATAGAAACAGGTGGTCCGAATCGCCCGGAACAAAGGCCTTGCGGATCTCCCTGCCATTCTCATCACGGATCGGGATGTTCTGAAGATTGGGATTGATGGAACTCAACCTTCCGGTTACGGCAACAGTCTGGTTGTACGAGGTATGAATTCTGCAAGTTTTGGGATTGATCAATTTGGGCAATGTCTCAACATAGGTCGAAAGCAGTTTCTTCAATCCGCGGTGGTCCAGAATTTTTGCTACAATTGGATGACGGTCAAGCAGGGTGGTGAGCACCTCCTCGTTGGTCGAATATTGCTTGGTCTTGGTCTTTTTTGCCTTGGGATCGAGCAACAACTTGTCAAAAAGAATGTGGCCAAGCTGTCTGGGGGAGGAGATGTTGAACGGCTCACCTGCCATTTCCGTGATTTCACTCTCCAGTTGAATGATCTGCTCCCGTAGGATAACGGCGTATTGATCAAGCGCTTTCACGTCAATTTTCATGCCGGATAGCTCCATTTCGATGAGAACCTTTAATAGTGGCATCTCTACTTCACTAAATAGCTTCATGACATTTCCATCGATCAACTCCTTCTCCAGCAACGGTTTGAGTTGAAAGGTGAAATCGGCATCCTCGCAGGCATACTCCTTGATTGTTTGCAAATCGACCGATCGCATGGAGGTCTGATTCTTCCCGCTTCCGATCAATTCGCTTGTCGCAATTTTTTTGTACCCAAGATAGATCTCGCTCAGGAAGTCGAGGTTGTGTCGCAATTCCGGCTGGATGAGGTAGTGCGCCACCATGGTGTCGAAGATCGGGCCATGCAGCTTAATGCCGTACCCGGAAAGCACCAGCGCGTCAAATTTGATGTTCTGGCCAACCTTGGTAATGGTTTCGCTGTCGAAGAGCGGCTTAAATTCGGATACAATCTGCCTGGCCTCCTTCTGATTGGAAGGAACGGGAATGTAATAAGCCTCGCCCTTTTTGAAGCTGATAGAGATGCCAACCAACTG
>JBBIUJ010000117.1:0-11405 GCA_037440345.1 Prolixibacter sp. | reverse complement strand
ATTTTCATAAAGAAGATTACAAATCAACGCCGGGAACCTATTTCACTGAATATCTGCGTACCCTTCTTACAGCTCCAAAACCGGAAAGGGAGAAATATAAGGCATGGCAAATGCTTCAATTTCAGGAAGATTCGGTAGAGTGGGACAACAACCCGCTCTACGGATGGTGTGCAAAAAATCCGAAGCCTGATGGTAAGCTCTACGATATCTACACCGATGGCCTGAAGATATACTCCACCATCGACATGCGGATGCAGACGTATGCGGAAAAAGCCGTTATTACCCATTTAAGCAAGAATGTTCAGCCTCTGTTCAATGAGCGGATCAAAGGTCAGCGCAACCGGCCATTCTCCAATGACCTGACCAATGAGCAGGCACAGCAGGTTTACGACAACATGATGAAAGGGAGCGATCGATACCGTTCGTTGCGTTCGCAAGGAATGAATGCCAATGAGATAAAGAGAGCATTCCTGACCCGAACAGAGATGACGGTCTTTTCGTGGAGAGGTGAGATTGACACGGTTATGTCGCCGCTTGACTCGATTAAATATCATCTGGGATTTTTACGGTCAGCCATGATGACCATGGAGGTTAAAACCGGCAAAATCAAAGCTTGGGTGGGTGGCCCAAATTACAAACACTTCATGTACGACATGGTGAAAAGCGGCCGTCGTCAGGTGGGTTCTACTGTTAAGCCATTCCTATACACTTTGGCCATGCAGAATGGTTTCTCGCCATGTACGCTCGTCCCCAATACCGAACACTCCTTTACCCTGTTTGATGGCTCTACCTGGACGGCTAAAAACTCGGGCGAGACAAAAATGGATGGCAAAATGGTTACCCTGAAATGGGGATTGGCCAATTCTGTCAACCAGATTTCTGCCTGGGTGATGAAGCAGTTCAATCCTCAGGCCATGGCCGACATGATGCACAAGCTTGGAATTACCAGTCCGATAGATGCTGTGCCCTCGATGTTTCTGGGAACTTCCGATGTCTCGTTGTATGAAATGGTAGGAGCATACGGAACATACGGTAATCATGGAGTCTATACCAAACCTTATTGCGTAACCAGGATAGAAGACCGCAATGGCAATGTTTTGGCACGATTTTCACCCGAATCGCATGATGCCATCGATGCCAAAACAGCCTATCTGATGATCAACCTGATGGAGGCTGTTGTCAATGAAGGAACCAGCGCGAGGCTGCGCAGGGATGTATCCTATGGAAATATAAAGGCAGATGTTGCTGGCAAAACGGGTACGACGCAGAATCAGTCTGATGGCTGGTTCATGGGAATCACTCCCGAATTGGTAACAGGTGTCTGGACTGGTGGCGATCTGCGGAGTATTCACTTCGAAGGGTTATCTGCAGGGCAGGGGGCTAGTATGGCGCTGCCTGTCTATGGTTATTACATGAACAGCCTCTACCGCGATCGTACCCTTGGTTACACCCAATCATCCGTTTTTGAAGTTCCTCCTGGCTTTAATGTCGATCTTGATTGCCGGAAGGTGATGGTTGAAGAAAAGGAAGATGAATCTGCCGAGAAGCAGTTCTTTTAAACGATCCCGATTTTTTTATTCGGGATTATTGGCCTCCTTAACTGCCTTAATCAGCTCATCATCCGGTTTGATGACATTGTAATTGCCCCAGAACTCTTTGTCATAGATCCCGATCTTGTCGGAGAAGATATCCTTTTCATGAAAAATTCCTTCGGGTCCAAACCTTCCCCTTTTTGGGAATTGAAACTGTTGAGTGACAAGTACATCTGTAACATTCCGGTATTCTGTCTTGAATTTTTTCTTTTGTTTTACCCTGAAGATGATGTCGCTGTGTGCGGAATAGAATTGCCATTTACCGTTGAGTAAGCGGTATTGGACTGAATATTCCACATTTTCAGGTCTCGTATCGAACCCGAATGGCTCCTTCTGGATGAAACTCTCACCATTGATTTTCAGACTTTTTTTGTCATATGAGTAGGAAGCTCCGACCAATGCATAACTATCGGCATCAATCCACAATTTCCCGTTGAAACAGGGAAATTCTGTATCAGTTAACCGATCGAAACGAATGATCCAGGTGATTCTTCCATTGATCATTTCAGGTTGTTCGAACTTGTATTGGTACAAATATTCGTAATCCGGATCCAGAAATGTCTCTGCATTTTTTACAATATCCAAAGAGTTGATTCCCAAAGGTCCTCCCTGAACTTTAATAAATACCTCTTTGGGTTTGCGGTTAAGGTCTGCTTTTCTTCCTTTTACAAACCGCACCCGATCGGGTTCATTGAATTTATAGGGTGGTTTAAGAATCTCCATGACAGCTTCCCAAACACCCACATAATTTCCATCCTGACGGGCAGTTTCCCGGTAAAAGGTGACCATGAGCTGGGGTTGATCCGGGTAATTTTTGACAATATTGTCTCTGAATTGCTGCAAAATGTATCGGGGATCGGCTGGTTTGACCAAAATTTCCCTTAGGTGAATTGATTCCTCCTGGAGTTTGACCACCAATACTTTAGCCAGCTCTTTAACCGGAATAATTTTTTGTTTGTAACCTACAGAGCTGATTATTATGTTGTTGCTTCTCATTAAGTAAGGGATCTTTAAATCAAAATTTCCCTCATGGTTGGTCATGGTACCAATGTAAGTTCCTTCAATGGTTACCGAAGCATAAAAGACGGGAGTTTTGCCATCTTTTTCGACAACCCGCCCGGAGATTTTAAGTGGTTTTGGTTCAACCCTGGTGATGATCAGCTGACGATCGATTAGGCTTACAGAGAAAATAGAGTCGGGTAGCAGTGTTTTCAGAACCTCCCCCAAAGGAGTCTCTTTCACCGAAAAATTTATTTTTCCTTCAGGGAGTAGATCAGGATTGTATGAAAAGAAAAGTTCGTTGTCGGAAACCAACTTTTCAAGAATGGTTTCAACGTTGGTCGAATCCATTTGAAGGGAGATGCGCCTTTTGAGGGGTTCAATTTGCTCCTGCGCAGAGAGTTGCACAAGCGGGGCGAGAAACAGGATCAAAAACAGGATCTTTGATCTTTGTAGCATGGTCATCTCTTTTTTGAGACCGGTTCGTCGGATCTGAGTCTATTTTAACGAAAAAACAAAGCCGTCCCCCTCTTTCTTCACAGATAAGTGGTGAGTTTGGGCAATTATTTTGACAATATCGCCAAGATCAAATTTTTCAAAATTGGCAGTGTATGGGATGTCTGCAATAGCTGGATCAGTGAACGCTATCTTAACGTGGTAGACATTCTCGAGCTCTTCGAACACAGTTGACAATGGCGTGTGGTGGAACGAAACTTCCCTGGTGATCCATGATAGATAATTGGTATCCAATTCGTTGGTGACTTCAATCTTTCCAATCTCGGAATTGTATTTTCCATTCCATCCAGCCACAAGTAAAGCCTCCTCTTTCTGATTTTTTTCACGTAGCCGGACGCTGCCACTGGTGACATTGACCTCCACCCGGTCTTTCCCTGGATAAGCAGAAATCATGAATGAGGTGCCCAGATCTTCAACTTCCAGGTTGGTCAACTCCACGATAAAAGGGTTAGCGGCATCGTGAACCACTTCGAAGTAAGCTTCTCCGGATAGCTTAACTTTCCGGCTTCCAACGGCAAATTGATCCGGATATTGCAGTGTTGAATTTGCATTCATTTTCACGTTAGTGCCGTCCGGTAGTACAATTGAGGTTATTTCGGAAGGGTTAGCAACAGTCTGAACAGTTTTCATCCCGGGAGCTGAGAGAGAACTCAACTCTTCTACCTTTTTTGCAGGGCGATTTGTCAGCATAAAGGTGATCGAACCCAATGCGACGAGGGCCACAAAAATGGCTGCATACCGCAGCAGGTTGAATCTTTTTAGGGGAACAATTTTTGCATCGGCAGAAAGCGATTCATTTAGCCTCGACCAGGCCATGTCGGAATCACTTTTGCTGTAGGTATAAGCGCTTCCTGCTAAATCCCAAGTTTTTTCGAGTTCCCGTAACTCATCATTTACAGGAAACCCTTTCTCATCTTTGATATCCGACTCTCCGGCCAGATAAGAAACAAATCTCTCTTCTATTTTAATATCTTTCACTATTTACTCTTTTATCATTTCAACCTTCGTCCCTTTGACAGGAACCACCTCGCTTAGGGACAACTGTTCAATCCAATTTTCACATTTACATACCTTCCCTTCCACATTGACAAGTTCCTATCTAAATACCCCTATCCGAAAGAATAAAAAAGAGCACCAAATGGTGATATTCTTTCAGCGATTCTCGTAGTTGCCTCAAAGCCAGGGTCATTTGGGCTTCAACTGTTTTAACCGAAAGGTCCAACTGGTCTGCGATTTCGCGGTATTTCAGTCCCTCTTCACGGGCAAGTCTGAAAATTTCCTGCCTTTTTGGTGGTAAGGCACTGATGGCCGATTCGATTTTTTCGAGAAGACCTATTTCGGGATAGAAAGCGCTAAAATCCTCCTCGTCCTGAGTTTTTTCCATCTGCATCCGAAGATATCCTGTCCGCACCCTGGTTTTTTCCAGATGGTTGAGGCTGTGATTTCTTACGGATCTGAATAGGTAGTGGACAAGCGAGGTGGTAATTACCAGGCTATGACGGTTTTGCCACAACTTCAGAAAAATATCCTGCACCATATTTTCGGCGGTTGCCAAGTCGTTGACGAAGCGAAATGCATAGGCCTTCAATGGTTTGTATGAATCCCTGAAAATTGTTTCAAAGGCTTGCCGGTCGTTGTGACGGAGTGCTTCCAGAATATTTTGCTCTTCGGCTGGATTCATAAAAGACTCCTCCAGCTGACTGTCAAACCATTTCCCATCTCTTTCCCTTCTTATTTCTATTTATTTCAAATTATTTCCACTTATTCCTCCTCATTTGCTTTCCAACCAAGCAATATACCTTTCTGCCAAAATAATTTTTGAATTTACGACAAACAATTTATTCGCGGAGTTGTTTTTGAAAAAAATATTTTCGGGTTAAGATTTTTGGCTTATATTTGCACCGCATTGAGAAAAGCGGATCAACGCCCGGGTGGCGGAATTGGTAGACGCGCTGGACTCAAAATCCAGTGATAGCAATATCGTGCGGGTTCGATTCCCGCCCCGGGTACTTATAAGCCTCTTAACTAATTGAAAGTTAAGAGGCTTTGTTATTTTCAAGGAAATTTAAGCGTGAATAGGAGACTATTCCAGAATCTCCTTGTCGTGCATGTTTTTCAGGAATGCTACAAAATCATCTTTGAGATCTGAATCCATCCATTCCATTGCGCGCTTCGGGTGCTCGTTCAGCGACCCCGAAATCATGTATGGAATGTGGTATCCCCAGTCTATTTGCTTTTGCAAAGGTAAAATATGATCCTGAATAGATTGCAAAACGGGTAGCATACGGTATTTTGGGTTTTTGAGAAAAGCCATTAGGAGCTCTGTAGGGCAGTTGCCGGCACCACGTCCTAAGCCCAGAAAGGTGCTATCCAGCATGGTAACCCCTTCGATTATAGCGGTAATGGTGTTTGAAAACGCCAATTGCATGTTGTTGTGGGCATGAATGCCGATGGTTTTTCCCGGTAATGCATTTTTGTATTTGCGCGCAAGCGTTTCGATGTGTTCGCAGTACATGTTCCCAAAGCTGTCGACCAGATAGAATATTGGTACGTTCGACTTGGACACATCGTTGAGGGCTTCGTCCAGATCGCGTTCATTAACCGTTGATACCGACATAAGGTTAATTGTGGCTTCGTAGCCTTTGTCCAAACAATATTCGGCATGGTAAATGGCTTTATCCATTTGATGGACATAACAGGCCACCCGCATCATATCAATAATACTCTCTTTCTTCGGCTTAATCTGATTGAGTTCAATTCGCCCAATATCCAACATTGTTGAAATCTTTGTATTGCTGGGATTGTCGCCCACGATGCGTCGCAGGTCATCCTCCTCGCAAAACTTCCAAGCCCCGTTTTCAACACGGGAATATGCAGTTTCGCTGCTTTTATATCCTATTTCCATATAATCCACACCTGCCTCTACACAAGCGTTATAGACAGATTTTACAAAATCGTCGCTAAACTGCCATTTATTCATTAGCCCACCGTCACGCACGGTGCAATCCATGATTTTAATCTCTTTGTGATACATGTTTCAAATTTATTTACTCGTTTCGTCTGACAATTTATGCTCTTCACAAATGCTATAATCGAGCAATTTGCAATAGATGCTTTCGAAAACTTCTGCCGAAAGCCCCTTCTCTGCTGCCCATTGCCCCCTGGAGGAGATAACCTCGTCGTACCGGGGTTGGGCAACAATATCGTCGGCCGTTTGCTTGAATTTTACAATGGCACGCACGTATTGAAACCTTTCGGCAAACAAATCAATGATCTGTCTGTCGATTCTGTCAATTTCAGCCCTGATTTCCTCTTTCGAATTGCATGTATGCGGCAAGTTAGTACCTTGCTTTGATGTTGACATATAAATCCCTATGTTTTGTAAATTGAGTTTTAGGACAAACGATTTTTGCATAAAATAGACCGGCGAAAATAATGAATTTTCGGCCCAATCCTAACAAAAATATGATATTTGTCACTATTTGATGAGTAGTTAAAATTTCATGATGAAAAAACCATGCTTTCACTCCTATTTTGTTAAATGGCTTGTTCTCTCTGTCCCCTCAATTTTCAATTAGCGTTCTCATGTCTTAATTCAGAAGTGTTGATAATTAAAATTTATGTCGAAAAATTAGAATTGGCTTATACATAATATAGATTTTTCATACCAGCGGTAACCCAATGAAAAATGAAATTAGAATGTAAAGGAGAGAAAGGTGGCAGAATAGTGAGCGAGGTATGGTAACCAGTATACAAGGAACCATTTCATCTTGAAATTTACCAGTGGTTAAAAAATGTTAATTTAATCTAACAAAAGCCAACATTTGTTCTTTTAATTGTGATTGGTTAGTGCTATATTTACAAGTACAAACTACCAACTCCTTGCATCAATGAAAAAATTTGTCATCTTCCTAATTTTTTCTGTAGTTATTGCGGCTTGTGGGACAAAGCAGCAAAAGCCAGTCCAGACTGAAACGATAAAAAAGGATACTGTAAGAACCGCACCTGTTAGTGAATACGGAATATGGAAAATTGCCAGTTATGCCAGCAATCTTGGAAACAACAGGAATAACTCCTACATTACCAACTGTTTTGCGATATGGGGTACCTTCAGCGATGCCAACAACGACAAGGCCGAACTGAAAGTGAAGTTCGTGATCGACAGAGAGACGTTCTGCATCAAACTACTGCGATATGGCACGACGGCAGTCAAAAAAGGCGATGAGAGCCAATACAAAATCATTATTAAGTCGGGCGCTTCCGAGGTGGCCAATTTTACTGCCAGGAATGTTTCCGACCGGTTATTCATAAAAAGTGGAGATGCTCAAAAAATTGTAGAATTATTCGAAAAGGGAGGTTCTCTCTACTTTTATTTGGTAACAGATTCGAAGAGTTCTCCGGCATGTTATTCTTTTACAATCGATAATCCGATTGGACTTGGCAAAGCCTTAAAAAAAATCACCGAGTAATTTCGTCATAATTTTGCGTATTTTGTGACTGTTCAAATAATTGTTGTACCATGGATATGGATGATATTTTCCAAAAAATAGGAACATCACAGACGCTCAGTCAGAAGATTGAACGAAACATCGAACGGGCCATCCGGGAGAAAAAGTTGCCTATCGGCGCAAAACTTCCTCCTGAGCGCGAACTATGCGAAATGTTTGCCGTTAGCCGCACGGCATTGCGCGAAGCACTCAGGCGTTTGAGTGCCAGAGGACTCATAGAAATACGGAAAGGCAGTGGTATGGTGGTGACAAAGATTGACATCAAGGATGCCATCCAATCACTAAATCTCTATTACGACCTGAAATTCGATGATCATTTGATCAGGCAAATTATTGAACTGCGACTTGCCTTCGAACCCGAAATAGCCAAAATGGCAGCCATCAACCGTACGGATGAAGACTTAAAAAATCTTGAGGCCAATTTGCTCGAATTTAGTAAGTGCAATCCCGACAATACACAACTTGAGTCGGACATCGATAATAAGTTTCACCTTTGCCTGGCACGAGCCACCACCAACCCATTTGTGATCGTTACCATGGAACCGGTGTACAATCTGCTTCCGCGGATGCGCAATTTCATTTACGCCAACATTGAAGGGGAGAAGGAGATCACGCTTGGCTATCACAAGGAGATTGTCAATGCCATCCGGGAGAAAGATGCAGATCGCTCTTACGAAAAGATGCAGGCACACCTGGATCGTAACATGCAGGTTTACAATAAGTTTCTAAAACAGTTTTAGTCCCACACAAACCGCCACTGACCATCCGCCTGCTTTTTCCAAACGGTATGAAAGATACCTTTTGAACGGATTACCTGTCCTGTAGAATCGTGTGTCGAAAAGAGAAATTTACCGTATGTGTAGCCAAGATCACCTGAAGCGGAAACCTCTACGAAATCAGGTTTCCATAGTAGCTCTACACCCTTGTACCTGGGAGCAAGATAATAGAGGCGGATGGAATCCTTGCCGTGAACCACGTAGCTTCCGCGGTTGAGAGATGCTGCTGAATCGGCGAAATAGGCGAAAGCTTCCGAAAGTCCCTTCTCCTTTGCCATGGCTGCAAAAGCCTGCTCAGTTTGAACGATCTCCTTTTTTGCAGTTTCCAGCCGGGCTTTGTTGACAGCCGTAGTGCAAGCTGTTAAAAGTAAAAACAGAATAACAAGTTGTTTAATCATAGGCGTTCCTTTGTGTTTTGCTTTGTGTGGCAGTTTGTGACCTTTGTGGTGAGAAATTTTTAACCACAAAGGTCACAAAGTGCGGCGCGAAGGAAGGATCACGGAGTAAATTTATTTTATACAGTAACCATAGATGACAATGTAATGGCAGGCAGCGCCAATCAGGACAAAAAGATGAAAGATGGCATGATTGAATTTTAAACCCTTTTTCTGATAAAGGACAGCGCCAAAAGTATAGGCCAATCCTCCGGCCAGCAGCCAAACCAATCCCGTAGTTTCCATGCTGTTGATCAATGGCTTGAGCGCTATAACAATGACCCATCCCATCAGGACATACATCACGGTTGAAAGCTTCGGGAACCTTCCGATATAGAAGAATTTGAGAATGATACCTGTTGCAGCAATCAACCAAACAGTAATCAGTACAGGAATACCCCAAGGTGGCGGCATTGTCAGCATTGTAATGGGCGTATAGCTACCGGCGATGGTCAGATAGATGGCGCTGTGGTCAAAGACATTCAGCCTTTTCCTAATCTTTGGATCCGTTGCAGAATGGTAGAGAGTAGAGGCCAGGAACATCGTGATAACCCCAATCCCATAGATAAGAAAGGCAATAAAAATTTTAGTTGAATGAAGCTGTAGCGCCTTATTCAACAGGACGATGATACCAATTACTGAAATCATCAATCCAAACCCATGGGTAAGTATATTCCAGTTTTCTTCTTTATCTGAATATATTTTTTCCAAAGTAAGCCTCTTTATATTATTGTTTAGTGTTAAGCGGACTCGCTGAATCCTTGTAAAATTGATTCTGCAATGATTCTATTTTATTGCTGCTTTTGAGTGTTTTAATCAGTTTCGCAAGTTGTTCCGCCTCTGATTCAACCACTACTTTTCCAAGTTCAACACTGCTTTTGGTAGCGTCACCGGCATAATGGTTTGGGTATTGGGCATACCACCAGATGCCTGTGTACTGAAAGGGGACTTCGGCCAGTCTCTTTTGATTCTGGCCAGATTGCGTACCTGCCATCTCAGTTTTGACCAAATCAGGTCTGATAAATCGCATCCTGGAGGTCTCCATTTCGTCGGCATGTCCTCCGGTTTTGGTTTGCCTCAGTGACTCAATTTTCTTTGCTGTTTCAGGACTTTCATTGGGTTGAAAGAAAACCAAAACATAATCCTTTTGGCTGTGCAGCTGCGACATGCAGAAATATCTCAGGAAATCGTTGTTTCCTCCATGACCATTGACGATGATAATTTTTTTCAGACCGTTGCGGGAGAGCTCTTCACATGTCTCCTGCAGAATTTTCCAGATAAGATCCGGACTATAGGCAATCGTACCAGGCTGATGTCTTGCTTCGTTGATTTGACCGGCAAAATAGGTCGGAAAAACTATGCAGTACTCCTGCTCAGCTGCCGTTAGGGCCACCTTCCTGCACTCAAAGATATCGGTTCCCAACGGCAGGTGCGGACCATGTTTCTCAAGAATTCCCATGGGGAGCAAGCATACTCCCGAAGAATTCCCGACGGCTTTCAAGAAATCGGGAGCAGTCAGTTCATCGTAGCTGCAAGATAGTTTTGGTTCAGATTTTGCTTGTGAAAAGAGATTAAAAGCAGAAAACAACAGACAAACAACGATTAAATTTTTCATAGTCTAGGAATTAAATTTTTAGTTTTTCAGGTTCAAATTTTTCTGTGATCTCGGAAAAACGGGAGATACGCCAATTGGCAGCAGACTGGTCCTGGTGTTCAGAACCGGGTCCGTTGAAGGCGATGCAATAGATGCCGGCAGCTGTGGCAGCCTTGATCCCGTTGGTAGAGTCTTCTAAGATCACACAATTTTCTTTGGGAATTCCCAGTTTTTTTTGGGCCAGCAAAAAGATGGCCGGATCCGGTTTCCCGGCGCCGGCTTCGGTGCAATCTACCACAGTATCAAAATAGGAGGCAAGTCCGGTTTTGTCCAGCATGATATTGATAACCTCTATTGTAGAAGAGGAGGCCAAGGCCATTTTTATCTTTCTTTCTTTCAGGTCGTCAAGCAATTTCACGACTCCCGGCATCGGAGTGATTTCAGGCAGGGAACTGAAATAGCCGATGACTGTCTCTTCGGTGATCCTGACCAATTCATCCACTGGTGTAGGCAAATTGTGTTTCTCCCTGATTTTTCCCCACATGACAGGGTTCGAACTTCCCTGGTAAGAGATATGCTCCTCCTGGTTAATGACAACCCCTGCTTTAACAAACAGACTTTGTTCAATCACTTTGTAGAGATTTTCGCTGTCGATCAATACCCCATCCATGTCGAAGATAAAGGCCCGGATTTTGGCTAAATGCATTGGTGAATTTTTTTACTAAAGTAGCCAAAATAAGGGGAAAGGATAAAGGATAAAGTAAAGGCTGCCCCGCGGATGGAACAGCCTCACTTTATTTGATGTTTTTAAGAAAGAACTATACCTCCCCGGGTCTTTTGAAATACTTAGATTCAGACCTGGGAATGATTTCGCCTGAGAACCGTTTGGTGGCCCCTTTTGTCGGGGAGATGATTACGTCAGCGTAATTGCCACCTTTCTTCAAATAGATCTCAATTTTGGCAGTCACGTAAAATCCTTTTACCTG
>JBBIUJ010000116.1:0-11432 GCA_037440345.1 Prolixibacter sp. | reverse complement strand
ATTTCAGGAATGAACTCTATCAAACCCTCAGGGATCAGGGCAACACCAAAATTTTCGTTGTTGACTGCCCTTTTGGTAATTGTCCTAACCAGATCATCAACGATTTGTTGCAAGGTTTGCTCTTTATGAGCCACTTCCTCAGAGATCAGGCAAATATTTGGCTGGGTTTGAAGGGCGCATTCCAACCCGATGTGTGAGGCTGAACGACCCATCAGTTTGATAAAATGCCAATATTTTTTTGCGGAGGTAGCATCGCGCATGATGTTGCCAATCAATTCGGAATAGACTTTACATGCAGTATCGAATCCAAAAGAGGTCTCTATCATTTCATTTTTCAAATCGCCATCAATCGTTTTGGGACAGCCAATTACCTGAATACCGCTCTTTTTATGCAGATAATATTCTGCCAGGACACAGGCATTGGTATTGGAATCATCACCACCAATGATGACAATAGCGGAAATGGTGAGCTTCTTGCATATTTCAAGTCCTTTATCGTATTGTTCATTTTCCTCCAGTTTGGTACGACCGGATCCAATGATGTCAAATCCACCGGTATTTCTGAAATCTTCAACAATATCTGAGGTTATTTCAAGGTAATTGTGAAGCACCAAACCGCTGGGACCGCCCAAAAATCCGTACAAACGGTTGGCTGGATTCAATTTTTTTAAGGCATCGAAAATGCCGGAAATCACATTGTGGCCTCCCGGAGCCTGTCCACCTGACAGGATAACACCAACATTCAGAATTTTGGTGGCTATTGCTTCCTCGCTTTTTTCCAAAGTAAGAATCGGCATCCCATAGGTATTTGGAAATAGCTTCTTTATCTCATCCTGGTCGGCAACTGATTCAGTACTCTTCCCGGCTACGATTTTAACATTTCCCTGCAAAGCTTTTGGCATCTTTGGCGCATACTTTGCCCTTTCTATTTGTAAGGCACTCTTGATCATATTCTTTAAAAAAATCTATTTGTACTATTTACGCAAAATAACAGTACAAAATCCAAATATTTCTCAATCATACCTTCCTTTCCGCAAGATTTGACAATCTTTTAATATTCACATGAAATTTTGCGAATCTATTCATTGATAGCGCTTCAACTTCACCATTTTTTAAATTTTGCCTTCAAAAAAATCATTTCTTTTCTTCCTTGTTTTCAACCTTTTTGACACTGAAACGACCGGACGACTTAAGAGCCTGTTGCAACAGGTACTCTATCTGACCATTAACGCTACGAAATTCATCCGAAGCCCAGCGTTCCAGTGCATCGTAGACCTCAGGCTGTACCCTCAAAACGAATGACTTTTTTTTACCCATACGACGAAGGTTAGTAGATTGAACCTGCGTTGATTACCGGACGGGCCGATTCGTCCGCACAAAGAACAACAAGCAGGTTGCTAACCATGGAGGCCTTCTTTTCATCATCCAATTCAATGATATGTCTGTCTTTAAGTTCATCAAGGGCCAGTTTAACCATCCCAACGGCTCCTTCCACGATTTTCTGACGGGCTGCAATGATGGCGGTAGCCTGTTGGCGACGGAGCATCGCGCCCGCTATTTCAGGAGCATAGGAAAGGTTGGAAATTCGTGATTCAATCACTTCGATCCCAACCAATGAAAGGCGCTCCTTAACTTCGGTAGCCAAAGCAGTATTGATCTCATCAATTCCTGAACGAAGACAAATAACCTCTGCCTCTCCTGTTTGCTCGATATTATCGTACGGATAGGTATGTGCAAGTTTGCGAAGCGCTGATTCTGTTTGAATTTTAATAAATTTCTGATAGGACTCTTCATATTTGGTCTTTTTCAATCCTGACTTAGGATCTACCTCTTCCAGGGTTTCAATGTCAAATACGGCTTTGTAGGTATCAACCACCTTCCAAACAACAATCGCGCTGATCAAAATTGGATTTCCTTGCTGATCGTTTACTTTGATAACATCTGACTCCAGGTTACGAATTCTCAATGAGACCCGCTTTTTAACGTAAAAAGGATTTAGCCAGAAAAAACCGTTTCCTTTTACCGTTCCGCAATATTTACCAAAGAAAACAAGAACTTTTGTTTGATTTGGTTGAACAATAAAAAGTCCTGTCATCCAGATTACACCCAACAGCGATAACAGTACATACACCGGAATAATCCACAATTCCTTATAGAAAATGGTGCATGCGGGTGTTGCCAGCAGTACCAATGAAACCAGTAAATGAAAGAATCCGTTGTTTCTTAATTGAATCTCCTTTTCCATGGCAATAAAATTTATAATGATACTACAATGATATCATTTTAAATTGAGATTACCAAATATTTTATCCTATTTTTTTGAAATATATTCGCTCTCATTCATTTGATTGTATCATTTGCCAGGAAAGTATTAGTAAATTTACCGGTTTTGAAATCGCACATTTTAATCGTATCAAATGTCTGAAGATATTAAAAATCAATATATTGAAATCAAGGGTGCTAAAGTTCACAACCTCAAAAACATTGATATAAGGATTCCCAGAAATAAATTGGTTGTCATAACCGGACTTTCCGGTTCCGGAAAATCCTCTCTTGCTTTTGATACTTTGTATGCCGAAGGACAGCGGCGGTATGTTGAATCGCTCTCCTCCTATGCCCGTCAGTTTCTTGGAAGAATGGACAAACCTGAGGTTGATTACATCAAGGGCATACCACCTGCGATCGCTATTGAGCAGAAGGTAAATACCCGAAATCCCAGATCCACTGTAGGGACCTCCACTGAGATTTATGATTACATCAAATTGCTTTATGCCAGAATTGGAAGGACCTATTCGCCAATCTCAGGAAGACAGGTAGTAAGGCATGAAGTCGTGGATGTGGTGAATTACTTAACCTCCTTCCCAATCGGAACCAGAATTACCATCGTTTCTCCCATGCAGCTTAACAAGGGAAGAAACCTGGCTAAAGAGGCGGAGTTGCTTCTTCAACAAGGATTTACCCGACTTGAACTGGATGGGGAGGTAATAAAAATAAGTGATCTGGACCAATACAAAAAGAAACCCGCTGAAATAAATGTTCTTATTGACAGAATGCCTGTTTCGGAAGATGAAGATTTTTCATCCAGAATTGCGGATTCTGTACAAACTGCTTTTTTTGAGGGTAAAGGTGAATGTATTACAAGGGTAGAACAGGGAAATTCCTCAGAGATCCGAAAATTTTCCAACTGCTTTGAGGCGGATGGAATCACATTTGAAGAGCCTTCCCCTCACCTTTTTAGCTTCAACAACCCAATCGGCGCTTGTCCTGTTTGTGAAGGTTATGGCAAAACCATTGGCATTGATGAAGACCTCGTGGTTCCTAACAAATCACTTTCCGTTTTCAGTGATGCGCTGGTTTGCTGGAAAGGCGAAAAAATGGGAGAATGGAAGGATCAGCTCATTAAACATGCAGCCAAATTTGATTTTCCAATACACAAGCCCTATTACGAACTTTCAGCCGCACAAAAAAGATTGCTTTGGACTGGCAATAGCTATTTTGAAGGACTAAATGCCTTTTTCAGGCAGTTGGAGGAACAGACCTATAAAATTCAATACAGGGTCATGCTTTCACGATACCGTGGAAAAACGACCTGTCCGGAATGTGAAGGCACCAGGTTAAAAAAGGAGGCCGCTTATGTGAAGGTTGATGGCAGATCGGTAACAGAGCTTGTAAATCTTCCAATAACAGAGTTGCAACAATTTTTTAGGCAACTTACTCTTTCTGAGACAGATCAAAAGGTTGCAGAAAGACTTTTGATCGAAATCAACAACAGAATTGAGTTTCTTTGCGATGTAGGATTGGGTTATTTGACCTTAAACAGGCTCTCCTCAACATTGTCCGGAGGTGAGTCCCAAAGGATCAACCTGGCTACCTCGCTTGGAAGCAGCCTGGTGGGCTCCATGTACATTCTGGATGAGCCATCGATCGGGCTTCATGCACGTGACACCGGAAGATTGATCAAAGTTCTGAGGAAACTGCAACAATTTGGGAATAGCGTTATTGTGGTTGAGCACGACGAGGAGATTATGCGGGCAGCAGATTACCTGATTGACATTGGCCCATTGGCCGGTCAGCATGGTGGAGAGGTAGTGTTTGAAGGAACTCTGGAAGAGCTGGTACTCAATCCTGTTAGCATCACCGCCAAATACCTGACCGGGACCAAGAAAATTCCGGTACCTGATCATCGCCGAAAATGGAACAATTATCTCGAAATAACCGGCGCAAGAGAGAACAATCTGAAAGGATTTGATGTAAAATTCCCACTCAATGCACTGACTGTCATCACCGGAGTAAGCGGTTCGGGCAAATCATCCCTGATCAGGCGCATTTTATACCCGGCGCTCTCGAAATATTATGGCGGATATGGTGAGAAAACTGGCGATCATACTGGTCTTGGTGGTGATTTGGACAGAATAACAGCCATTGAATTTGTGGATCAAAATCCCATCGGTAAATCATCCAGGTCGAATCCGGTCACCTACCTGAAAATCTATGATGAGATCAGGAAATTGTATGCCGAACAACCGGCTGCAAAAGTGAATGGATTTACCCCGTCCCACTTTTCCTTCAACATTGATGGTGGAAGGTGTGAAACCTGCCAGGGAGAGGGTGAGATTAAAGTGGAAATGCAATTTATGGCCGATATTCTTTTGACTTGTGAGAGTTGCGGCGGCAAAAGATTCAAATCTGATGTTCTGGATGTAAGCTATCGATCGAAAAACATCTATGAATTGCTTGAGCTAACTGTAGATGAAGCTATCGGGTTTTTCAATGAAAAGCCGACAGAAAAAAAGATTGCAAAAAAACTACAGCCCTTGCAAGATGTTGGGCTAGGGTATATCCATCTGGGCCAATCCTCGAGTACACTTTCCGGCGGTGAAAGTCAACGGGTGAAACTTGCCTCATTTCTAGCCAAGGAGAAAGAGGGAGCAACGTTTTTTATCTTCGATGAGCCAACAACCGGATTGCATATTCACGACATCCGCAAATTACTTGACTCTATGAATGCATTGATTTCCAGAGGGCACACTGTGCTGGTTATTGAACACAATCCCGAGGTCATCAAAGTAGCCGATTGGGTAATTGATCTCGGACCGGAAGGGGGCGACGAGGGAGGATACAAACTTTTTGAAGGTACACCTGAAGGCCTGGCAAAGTGCAGTTCCTCCTTTACAGGCAATTTTCTTAGTGCCCACCATCTTATTTAGCCGTGTAATCATACTCAACAGGCAGGCTTATATAAATAATTTTATCTTTGTCGTACACAAAAAGGAAAACAGGAACTGATGGAGAATCCGGACAAACTAAGCCGTTTAAAATCTGCCATAAAGACGAGTAACCAGGAATTAATTGATCATGCACTGGAGGAGATAAAAACCAAAGGTGATGAATCATATATTATCCCGCTCATCACATTTCTTCACCAAACATCCAGCAAAGAGGTTAAAGAGATTATCTACCATCTTTTTAATGATTTAAAACATGAAAATTCGGTAGACCAGCTGATCCATGAACTTGAAAATGAAAAGGATCTGGATATTTTAGAACGGTTGGTGGCCTCATGCTGGCAAAACGGTCTGAATTACAGTAAGCACCTTCCCTTCTTCGTTCAACTCATCATTAACCAGGAGTTCCAGATTGCTTTCGAGGCGTTTACGGTCATCGAAAATATGTATGGCAAAATAGAAGGAGACACTGAATCCATGCTTTTAAGCAAGATTGAAAAAAGCCTGACTACTTCGGAGGAGAGAAAGCAATACCTGTTAAAAGGATTACTTGAAATTATACCTCACATTCCATTGGATCAGGATCCGGTGGATTTCTAGTTGGTATATTAAAACAATGAAACAGCCAAACTCTATGATGAACAGCCTAATTATCCATCCGGTAAAACGGCTAAAACTGTCTATTCCATTTTGGATATTGGTTGGCATTGGTTTGTTTTCAACCATTGATTTAAAGGCCCAGGACCCGCAGTTTTCTCAATTTTATTCCAATCCGCTATACCTGAACCCGGCTTTTGCTGGTACGAGCAGCTATCCCAGAATAGTATCAAATTACCGAAATCAATGGCCCAGTTCCGGTAATACATTTGTTACCTACAATGTTTCTTACGATCAGTATATTACCGGTATGAAGGGCGCTATTGGTTTCCAGACGCTTTACGACAGGGAGGTCAACGGAAACATCAATACCGTTCAGAGTTCGTTCGTCTATTGCTATCATGTTAAAGTGAATGACAGGCTGTTTTTCACTTCAGCGCTTCAGGCAGGATTCATTCTTAAGCAATTCAATACCAAGGACCTTATATTTCCCGGGATGATTAATCAGGAAAATGGAACCGTCAATGGAAATTACGCTATCCCGGTAGAAAGTGGTCAGAAAATCTTCCCCGACTTCACCTTTGGTATGGTTGGTCAACGGGACGATGTATATTTTGGATTTTCCCTCAGCCACCTGACACAGCCCAACCAATCGATCGTTGAAGGAGACAGGATCGGGAATCTGCCGATGAAATATACTTTGCACGTTGGGGCAAAGTCACAGGATTATGTCCGATCGCTCTTTTCAAAAGGATTTTCACTTTCACCAAATGCCATATACCAACAGCAGGGAGTCTTTAAACAATTGAACCTGGGAATGTATGCTGTAACCAATTCGCTGACCTTTGGAGCCTGGTACAGAAACAATCTTTCGGCCCGTCCTGATGCCATTATCGGTATGATTGGTTATTCAACCCAATTTATGCAATTGGGCTATAGCTTCGATTATGTACTTTCGGATCTCTCAACCTTCAGCATGGGTTCGCATGAAGTTTCCCTTATTTTTTATCTGGGTAAGAACCTTCGGAAAAGGGATTATTACAATACCTTGAGGATTCCAACAATTTGATCAAAAAATCAAAGTGACAGTTCCATTTTGATAGTGGTATTTATCCTGGAAATCAACAAAATAAAGTACCCATACATAATTTCCCGGGGGAGCTAGTGAACCGTTCGATAGCCGACCTGTCCATCCATTGAAATGATCCTTAACTTCATAGATTAAATCGTTCCATCTGCTCAAAATTTTCAGATGGTATCCCTTTTCCATGACTCCATTGCAATATGGAAGAAATTCCCGATCAATCGGATTGGCTGCACCGGGAGTAAACGCATTGGGTGCAAAAATCCTGTTGAGGGCAATCATGACCACATCCGAAATGGTATCCTTACAGCCAAATTGATTGGCAGATTCCAGCAGAACCCGTCTGGGACCAACCACTTCGTACTTATGTACCGGATCCTTCAGCCGGGATATCAATCCATCGTCGAACTGCCACAGGTAGTGGTCGGCGCCCTGAGACTGATTGGTAAATGTAGCTACAGGATTCTCATTGCTCAGCAATTTTTGATTGATATTAAATCCCGCCTTTGGTTGGGGATAGACGGTGATATATCCGGGTTTGAAGAGTGTATCCTTACAACCCGTCGTCTTAGAATCGGCATAAAGGGTAATGTCGTGAATCTGATCCGGAATCGGATAGGTATGGTTGACCGTTGCGCCCGTCCCAGTATTCCCGTCACCGAATTTCCAGATGTAATTAACCTGATCAATTTTATCGGCGGTTAAGGCATTCAATTTGATTTCGTAAGGGATGCAGCCGGCACTGTCAATCGACTGAAGGGCGAATTTTGGTATTCGCTGCAGATCCAATCCCTTAGTTTCACTGATGCACCCAAATTTCGAGATTACGTGAAGTTTTATGCCGGTTTTCGGCTTTTCTATCAATTCAAAAGTAAATGGACCTTTGGTGTCACCAGGATTTTTGATGATTTCGTTGGGCAAAAATGTAGACAAATCCCAATAGTAATGGTCTCTGTCATCCCCCGAACCGGTGTATAAAACCGACTGCGGTCCCAACGGCAGACAAGTATTATCCTTTATGGAGAAATCCACGGTAGGTATTGGCGCAACATAAAGAATATTGTCTTTCTTAACGGTATTGATGCACTTTTTATCAGTCGTCGCAGTCACTTGAACTGCATAATATCCTTCTTTGGCATAAGTATGGGAAGCAACCTTGCCATTGTGCTCAGTGATTCCATCCCCCCAGTCCCAAAGGTAATCTACAACATTTTCAGTATTTGTAGCCGAGAAGTTAAATTTAAATGGTTGGCACAACAATGTATCAGAAACTGAAAAATCAAGATCAGGAATCACGCTGATCTCTTTGATTACAAAGCTATTGCTGCATCCCCGCTCCATGACCCGCAACAAAAGATCACGTTTTGTACGGTCGAGTCCCAATTTAACATGCATTTGTGTTCGCCCAATTTCATTCGCAAGGGTATCTTTGGCGAAAACCCAGGTAAACCGGGCCTTGTCAATCTCTGCATCCCCAAGGTATTTTGCGTCCAGACTGTATCCATAACAGGTGGTATCATCGACTGAGATCACCACTGTAGGTATTTTATGAAACCCTGCCGTGAAGGAGGTGTCTGATTGGCAGGTATATGGATCGACAACACTTACTGCAAAAGGAAAAGTTCCAAATGTTGGCACAGTGGCAGTCAAATTCTGAATAGAGACACCCGGATAACTGCTCCTTAATGTAAAATTTCCTTTGTCGGCAGCGATGTTAAACGTTCCTGTCTTCGTGCCGCAGAAAAGAGTATCCAGGCTGCTCAGATTGAATTTAGGCTTGTCGACAAAATTGACAAAAACGGAATCCTTAGCCGGACAGTCGTATTTGTTTTTGGTCAGAACACTATAAACGCCAGGGGTTTTGACAGTTATTTTCTGTATTGAATCTTTCGTACTCCACAAATAGGAGGAAAATCCAGAACCGGCATTCAGCTGAAACAGTCGTGGATTGCAGATGGTGGTATCATTCCCGAGGTTTACAACTGGATTACTGAGATAGGTAAAAATGCTATCTGTCATACTACAACCATCAGAGGTGGTGGCTGTAACTTTCGAATATCCCGGTTTCGTTATGAAGACAGTCTGGGTAGTATCCCCTGTACTCCACCTGAATTTTGAAAAGTGCGATCCCGCATCTATAATTTTTGCCTGCCCCTGGCAAAGCAACAGGGTATCTTTTACAAAATGAATGTCCCCTCCCAAATCGAGTTTGATGCTGAGGTTAAATCCCACTCCATATCCATAAGATTCTACTCCACCATATCCGTATACATAAGCGATAAAACCATTTCCCGGCATCGAACTGTTCAGGTTGTGGTTTCCTTTGGTAATGGCAATCTGGGCATATGAGTATCCTGTATTGGGAAGTGTCTGAAAAATTATTGGCGAACCATCCAGCGAAATATAGGAAGAAGACTCTATTTTGGTTACAACATTAACATAGTATTTGCTTTTGATATTGGGCGAGTCATAGGCAACAAATGTCACATTTTCTCGTGTTTGGTCAACAGGACTTATTATTAGCAACAGAGGATCACCGTCCCAATTATTTTGACTGACACCAGGAGGTCTATCAACGCTATTCGATACCATAAACTGCGCCAAAAGAATTGGGTGGTCACTCTCAATGAGTGAGGGCTGATCCTGCTTAAGGACGAATTCAATAAATTTACCTTTATCTAAAACAATTGGAGTATTGGTTCCGATACGAATATTTGTTTTATCCTCTGAGGCAATAATCCTGAACCTATCTTCCGACCTGCCCTTCAGGGGTACCGTGACAAATTTTCGTCCCCAGGAACGAACCGGCGGTATTTGTTCATACAGGTGATCCCAGGCCTGAACTGCCAAATCTGCCGGAATGGTCGTTGACCAGGAACCGGAATAAAAGGCAACGGGTTTATCACTTTTTATATAACTACCAGTTAAGTCGCCCTGTCCGGTCAGGTTCGCATGGTTCATCGACTGAACCTGGTAGAGTTCGCCTTTGTTCAGTGTAATCTGAAAAGGGACATTTGCAGGTTTTAACTGATCGGTAACTTTTGTGGGGGTGATGGATATTTTAGTATTGTCCTCTGATGCAACAACAAGAAATTCACTATTTTTCCCATTTCCGGGATTACCGTTTGCCAGTTCATTGATATGAGGTTCATAGCACATGGCATAATACTCGTCTCCGATTGCATCTACAGGAAAAATTACCGCTGCATCTGCAGAACTTGGACTCCAGTTCATGGCAAATACATTCATTGGCATATCGGAGACAATATGAATGGCTTTCTTTTCCGGATATTCAGAACCGATCGGTTCAACCATTTGCCATGGAGGCTGCCATCTATTAGGTGTATTGGGTTGTACAGTACCCGTTATATAGGGAGTTGCTGAGTTGCCAAAATAGATACTAAAATTACACTTAAAGGTAGAGGTCATGGTAATCTCAAGATAATGACCTGGTTGATGGTGACGGCTTTCCATAAACCCAAACCAGAAATCCTTTCCTTCAGTTGACTTCACACAGGTATTGGAAGTGGTTTGAGCACCTGCAATACCTGAAAAAATCAGTAGAAGGAGAATCGTTAGTTTGAATTTAAGCATAACGCCTATTATCAATTTATTAGAGTCAAAAGACAGAAAAAAACACAATCAAAAAACCAATGTCAGTAAACCGGATTGGCGGTGAGGCCGATCCAGAAAATCGTTGCATTCCAGTATCCATATATAGTTTCCGGATGGTGCATAATTTCCGTTGGACATTCTGCCGTCCCATCCCTTCACCTCATTTTTGCATTCGAAGACGATGTCGTTCCAACGGCTTAGTATGGTAAGGTGGTATCCCTCCTTTTTAATTCCTTCGGACGAAAGGAGAAAAACCCTGTCGATTTCATTGGGCGCGCCAGGCGAAAATGCGTTGGGCGCAAAAATCTTGCTAAATGCCACCAATACCGCCTTTGATGTAGTATCCTGACAATCAAATTGATTATAAACTGTTTCAATCACTTTTCTTCTTCCGACTACCGCGTAATTATGAACAGGATCTTTCTCTCGTGAATGGGTGGCATCGCCGAAATCCCAATAGTAGTTGATTGCGTCGAGGCTCTGGTCAGTAAATATAACCTGAGGGGCATCGTTGTAAACTATTTCATGATCCATCGTGAACTGTGCCTTGGGATTGGGATGCACCGTAATGTATCCGGCCCTGTACAATGAATCGGTACAACCGGTAACCGATGAAAGCGCACGCAACCGCAAATCGTGTTTGCGATCAGGCAATTCATAGACATGGTTGAGATCGGCTCCCGAACTCTGGTTCCCGTCTCCAAAATCCCAGCAAAAATCTATCTTGTCGACCGGATCATCCGCCTTTGCCACAAATTGTACATCCACGGGCGCACAACCATCGATTACCGATGAAGTAAAAGAAAAGATGGGTTTCCTTTTAACCTCAAGGGATTCGGTGGTACTCCTGCATCCATATTGTGAGATGACATAAAGCGATAGTTTTGTTTTAGGCTTGTTTATCAGATCAA
>JBBIUJ010000115.1:0-11459 GCA_037440345.1 Prolixibacter sp. | reverse complement strand
GTTTCAGAATCAGTTGAGGTTAACAGGTAAATATCTATTTTCGTGCAGAATTATTAAACATATGAAATCTAAAGAATTGGAGAATCCTGCTTCCTCACCGGAAAATGAACAGTTACCTGTCGCCGGTGTAGCGAATGAAAAGACCGTCGTTACTTCGGAACCTGTTGTTAACAATGAAGAGGTTGAAATTGAAGAACTTGTGAAAGGTGATATTTCTGAACCCCTTGTTATCGATGATGTGATAATCAGTGAAGAGCCTTTAACAGAAGAGCAGAATCCTAAGACTGCCGTACAAAGTGAAGAAAAAACTGTTGTTACAGAGCCTTCCCACGAAAGTGAATCCGAATTAACAGATGCTATCCTTGAGCCTCAATTGGACGCAGTTGATGAAGAAGATGATCCTTTTCACGACGATGAACCAACGGCAGATGGCCAGCCAATTCATGATTACTCCTCTTATAATAAGATAAATCTGATTAACACGCTTCGTAAAATCATCAGCGAAGGGGATGTAGACGTAATCAAACCTCACGCAGACGCTATCAAGGCTTGTTTTTATAAAATCAGAAACCACGAAATAGGCGAACAAAAGGCTGCCTTCATTGCTCAAGGCAACGATGAAGAGCTTTTCCTTGCCGAGTCTGATTCCTATGAACTGGAATTGAAAGATCTTTTCAGGGAATACAAGAACCTTCGGTACGAAGCCAACAAGAAACTTGAAGCTGTTAAGGAGGAAAACTACCTTAAGAAAGCTGAAATAATTGAAGAGATTAAAACTCTGGTAAACAGTGAAAATTCATTGAACAATACATTTCAGATGTTCAATGAGTTACAGCTAAAATTCAAGGCCATTGGTCAGGTACCGCAATCGAAGGTCAAAGATCTTTGGGAAAACTACCACTACCAGGTAGAGCGGTTTTACGATTTTGTCAAAATCGACCGTGAATTGAGGGACCTTGATCTGAAACGCAACATGGATCAAAAGATGCTGTTATGCATCAAGGCGGAAGAGTTATCAGTCGATTCAGAAGAACCGCTGGTTACCTTCAAGGAGTTGCAAAAACTGCACGAGGCCTGGAGAGAGATTGGACCAGTGCCAAGGGACCATAAGCAGGAGCTTTGGGACCGTTTTAAAATTGCAACTTCGGTTATTAACAAAAGATACCAGCAACATTTCGAGCAGGAGCGCTCTGTCCAGAGAGAACAACTTCAAAAGAAGATTGAGCTTTGCGAGATGGCCGAAAGTCTGTCAGGCTTTGTATCTGACAATCCGCGTGAATGGAACGATGTGACCGAAAAGGTGATCGCACTCCAGGAAGAGTGGAAGAAGACAGGTTTTGGTCCGAGAAAAGAGAACAGCAAAATTTGGGATCGTTTCAGGGCGGCAAATGATACCTTCTTTCAAAACAAGCGGAATTTCTGGAACAAGAGCAAAGAACATTTGTTACAGAACTACGCATTGAAAGTTGATATTTGTGAACAGGCTGAACGACTGAAAGATAGTGACGAATGGAAGGCAACTACCGACAAATTGATCACGCTTCAGAAGAAATGGAAAGATGTTGGGCCTGTACCGAGAAAGCAATCTGAACTGATTTGGAAACGCTTTCGCACGGCTTGTGATGAGTTTTTTAACAAAAAGCAGACTCATTTTTCAGGTGTTTCAGGTGATCAGGATGAAAATCTGAAGGCCAAAAAACAATTGGTTTCCGAGATTGAAGAGTACAAGCTTACCGGAATTGTCAAAGATGATCTGTCTGCGCTAAAGAAATTTCAAGACAGGTGGGCAGAGATAGGTCATGTACCTTTTAGAAAGAAAGAGGAACTGCAGAACAAGTACCACGATGCCATTGACAATCAGTTTAATAAAATAAAAATGGATGATTCGGATTTAAACATGATCAAGTTTAAATCCAAAATTGAGCATTTGGCCTCCCTCCCAAGAGGCTGGTCTAAAATCAACATGGAGCGGGATCGCTATTCAGTACGGCTGAGGCAGTTGGAGAGCGATATCAATACCCTAACCAACAATGTAGGCTTCTTTGGAACTTCAGAAGGAGCGCTGTCGTTGGTAAAAGGGGTGAACGACCAGATCGATAAACTAAAAATGCAAATTGATCAGCTTAAGTCGAAGATGAAAATCATCGATGAACAAGAGGAGATCAATTGAAAATAAGCAACTTTACAAGACCCGTTCCCTTTTGGGGGCGGGTCTTTGATTTAGAATCAGGCCGACAATTTTGCCGACAGATTCTGCCTTTACGTTTTTTATTCTTTACTTTGCACTCGTTGAAAACACATTAAATTCGGAAAGTTTTGTCAACTACCAAGTACATTTTTGTCACAGGAGGAGTCGCTTCGTCCTTAGGTAAAGGAATCATTGCATCCTCATTAGCCAAGTTACTTCAGGCAAGAGGCTACAAAGTCACCATCCAAAAGCTTGATCCATACATCAATGTCGATCCGGGTACACTTAATCCTTACGAACACGGAGAGTGTTACGTAACCGAAGACGGAGCAGAGACAGATCTCGATCTGGGTCATTATGAGCGCTTTCTGAATTCACCAACCTCACAGGCGAACAATGTTACGACCGGAAGGATATACCAGTCTGTGATCAACAAGGAACGGAGAGGTGATTATCTTGGCAAAACGGTACAGATCATCCCGCACATCACTGATGAGATAAAACGATACATCAAATTCCTTGGATCCAAGAAGAAATTTGATGTGGTCATTTCAGAAATTGGGGGAACAGTCGGCGACATCGAATCATTGCCATACATCGAGGCAGTTCGACAGATGAAGTGGGAGTTGGGCACCGATGCATTGATTATTCATCTTACCCTGGTTCCCTATTTGCAAGCTTCAGGAGAGTTGAAAACCAAACCAACTCAGCACTCAGTCAAACAATTGCTGGAGAACGGCGTTCAGCCTGATGTGCTTGTGCTCCGCACGGAGCATCAGCTTACACCCGACCTGAAAGGGAAAGTGGCGTTGTTTTGCAACGTCAGTAAAGAGGCAGTCATTGAATCCATAGATGTCTCTACAATCTATGAGGTTCCAATCCGGATGAAAGAGGAGAAGCTGGATGAAATCGTTCTGAAAAAACTGGGGCTCCCATTTGGTAATGAGCCGGACCTGAATAATTGGAATGAATTCCTGGACAGGTACAAGAATCCCAAAAAAGAGGTAAAAATTGCGCTTATTGGAAAGTACGTTGAATTAAGGGATGCGTATAAATCTATTGCAGAGGCAATTATTCATGCCGGGGCCGCCAACGAATGCAAGGTAAAAGTAGAGTGGATCCATTCAGAAAAAATCAACGAAGAAAATATTGAAAGAAAACTAAAAGGCTGTCAGGGCATCATCATTGCCCCCGGCTTTGGTCATCGCGGGATCGAAGGAAAGATTAGCGCTGCAAAATATGCAAGAGAACTGAAAATTCCTTTTTTCGGGATATGTCTCGGGATGCAGATTGCCGTGATTGAATTTGCCAGGGATATCCTGAACCTGTGCGGTGCCGATTCTACTGAAATGAACCAGTTGACCAAATATCCGGTTATCGACCTGATGGACGAGCAAAAAGGTATCGTTGACAAGGGAGGCACCATGCGTCTGGGATCCTACGCATGTAACCTGAAAAAGGATTCCAATTCTTACAAGGCATATGGCAGGACCAGGATTTCTGAGCGCCATCGTCATCGTTATGAATTCAACAACAGCTTTTTGGCCGGTTTCGAAAAAGCAGGCATGAGAGCTGTTGGTTTTAATCCCGACACAAACCTGGTTGAAGTGGTAGAGATTCCGGACCATCCATGGTTTGTTGGAGTTCAGTTTCACCCTGAATACAGCAGTACGGTACTTCAGCCGCATCCGCTATTTATTGCTTTTATCAAAGCGGTTATCGATCATTCCCAAAAACAATCAATTTAATTTATGGATAAGAATACCATTACAGGCCTGGTTCTAATATTTATTATACTTTTTGCGGCCAGTTATTTCAACAAACCTTCAGAGAAAGAACTGGAGCGTGTAAGGTTGAAAAACGACTCTATTGCGCTGGTCGAAAGCAGCAAAGCGAAAGAGGACGCAAAACAGGTCGAAATCACAGCCATTCAGCCGGGGGCAGCAAAATCAGATTCTAATACCGTTCAGAATGAACTGAGCAGTTTATATGGCGTATTTTCGGTTGCTGCCAAGGGCGAGGAGAAATTTGTAACCCTTGAGAACAACCTGATGAAAGTAGTACTTTCCAATAAGGGAGGTAAAATATTTTCCGTTGAGCTAAAAAACTACAAAAGGTTCGACGGTAAGCCTCTGGTACTTTTTGATGGAGAGGCGAACCGTTTCGGATTGAATTTTTTCTCTCAAAACAAAAGCATTCAGACGGATCATTTCTTTTTTCAACCATCTGTTAAAGAAAGCCTTGTTACAGTAGCTGCCTCTAAAGTACCTACTGGGAAAGAGGGCCGTGAAAAGTTCAACAAGGATAATCCGGGGGATTCAAAATCGGTTTCCATGCTTCTGGATGCAGGTAACAACATATCCATTGAATATGTTTATACCTTGAAACACAACTCCTATCTGGTTGGATTTGACATCAAAACATCAGGGTTGAAAAAAGTAACCGGGGCCAACTCCGAATATGTTAATTTCCTTTGGAGTATAAACATGCCAAGACAGGAGAAAATGTCAAAATTTGGGGAAAATAATCAATCCACTATTTTCTATAAGTTTGATAAAGATGTTGTTGATAAACTTGCGCCGACCAAATCCGAGTCAAAATCACTCTCCACGAAAGTAAAATGGATTGGTTTCAAACAACAGTTTTTCTCTTCTGTAGTGATTGCCGATCAGGCTTTCCTGAATGCACAGATATCCACAAAGAAAACTGATCTGGATTCATCGTACGTAGCTGAAATGACTGCCGATATGACCATTCCTCTCGACACGAAAGGAAGCGAGCATTTTCCAGCCAATATCTATTTTGGTCCGAATCAATACAACACCCTGAATCAGTATGATTTAGGAATGGAAGAACAACTCTCTCTGGGTTGGACAATCATTGGATGGGTAAACAAAGTCATCGTCATCCCGGCATTTGATTTCCTGCACAGGTACATCAGCAACTATGGCTTGATCATTCTTTTACTAACCATCTATATCAAGCTGCTCACACTGATCTTTACCTATAAATCATACATTTCCTCGGCCAAAATGAGGTTGTTGAAACCCGAAATTGAGGAGATTCAAAAGAAATTCGGCGATGACAAAAAGTTGGAGTCCCAACAGGCTGTAATGGCATTTTACAAGAAGGCAGGGGTCAACCCCATGGGAGGATGTTTGCCAATGTTGCTTCAGATGCCCATCTTGATTGCCATGTTCTATTTCTTTCCAATTTCAATTGAACTGCGTCAGCAAAGCTTCTTATGGGCGTCCGACTTATCCACATATGATTCCATTATGACTTTGCCATTTACTATTCCATTCGGCTTCGGTAACCACGTCAGTCTATTCTGTTTGCTGATGACTATCACGAATATTCTTTACGTGAAATACAACAATGAAATGACTGGTGCCGGCACACAGCAGATGCCCGGGATGAAGACCATGATGTACCTGATGCCTGTCATGTTCCTCTTTATTTTCAACAGTTATGCTGCAGGATTGAGTTTGTATTACTTTCTCTCGCTAGTTTTGACTTTTGTTCAGATGTATATTTTTAAACAACTGATCGATGAGGACAAGATTCATGCTCAAATCAAAGCCAAGCAAAAGATACCGGTGACCAAATCAAAATTCCAGTCCAAACTGGAGGAGATGGCCAAGCAAAAAGCTTTAAATGATAAGAAGAAAAGATGATTATATAAGGATAAAGGATAAAGTAAAAAGGATAAAGTAAAAACGCCGCGATCAAAATTGCGGCGTTTTTACATTATCCTTTTGTCGCTAACTTCCTGCTTAATGAAATCATCTTAATCGCCGTATAAGCCGCTTCGTCGCCTTTGTTTCCCAGTCTGCCTCCGGCACGGTCCAATGCCTGTTGCTGGTTGTCGGTAGTTAAAACTCCAAAAATAAAGGGAATCCCATAGTCGAGATTAAGTTTGGTGGTGCCATAAGTAACGCCCTGGCATATAAAATCGAAATGGCGGGTTTCGCCCTGGATCACACAGCCAAGCAATATAACCGCATCAACATCAGTGTTTTCAGCCATCAGTTGCCCGCCAAGGGTAAGTTCAAAGGTGCCGGGAACCTCTTCAACTTGAATATCTTCGCGGTTTGCGCCATACTTTACCAACGTATCGACAGCGCCGTTTTTCAAAGCAATGGCAACTTCCGGGTTCCATTCCGCGTAGACGATTCCGAATTTCATTCCTTTGGCATCGGGAACTTCATGGGTGACATGATCAGAGAGATTGACTGTGGCCATATAAAAAGGTTTTAAATGTTTATATTGTTTGAAATGTTTATAAAGTTATCGGTCCCTGAGCGTAGCCGAAGGGAAAGTGTCGCAAAATTATCTATAAATACGCTACTTTTGGATCCGGTTTAAATTTAATTTTAATAATCCCAATTGAGCTGAGCCGTTTAGGTAACAAAATACTTTGTGCATCCTTTGAGTTAACCTTTGTGACCTTAGTGGTTATATTTCTGGTTTTCAACACGAAGGGCTCAAAGGTTAACACAAAGGACGCCAACAGAGTTTAAATTTTAATAAAAATGACAAGATCTTTAATTTTGATCCTCCTGATGTTTATAGTAGGAACTATTTCTGCACAATATTCATCGGCAACTTTAACTCATTCCTTTCATTTTAGCCTATCCGACAGTACGAAGGTGAGGGGTAGTTCTGTCGAGTATGGCAATTCTCCGCATATATCAGCAATTGTTCCAATTTCTCTTGTTGCAGCAGGTGTCATCGTGGAATCCCTTCCTTCACATACAGTATTAAGCAAGGAACGGATACAGCAACATGTTCAGGGGCAATTGAATGGCTTCAGGACGACGGCTGATAATTATCTTCAGTTTGTACCCATTGGTGCCATGTTCGGCCTTAAAATGGCAGGTGTAAAGAGCAAAAGTGATTTTTTTAACCAGGCGATCATCACCGCAAAGTCTGAATTGCTGGTGACTGCCATAGTCTTTTCCATGAAGCATTTTATTCATGATATGCGCCCGGATGGCAGTGCCGACAACACCATGCCCTCCGGTCATACGGCCCAGGCTTTCGCTTCAGCTACTCTACTCGATATGGAATACCGCGATACCTCCCCATGGATCAGCCTTGGCGGTTACTTGTGCGCCACAGCGACAGGTTTCTTCCGTGTGGCCAACAATCGCCACTGGACATCTGATGTGCTAATAGGGGCAGGAATTGGTATTGCTTCGGTGAAGTTGGTCTATCTGACACACCGTTACAAATGGGAAAAAAATCCAACCACCGTGCTAATTCCGACGATTTATCAAAATGGTGGGGGAGTGGCTTTTGTGATGAAGTTTTGATAATGTGAAAATTGGGAAATGTGGAAATGTGAAAATGATCGCTTCGTAGAAATGTCGTCCTAATTTTCGCATAATCCAATTTCAACATTACTGAAAGCAAAACCTCCCGGGTATAATCCCTGTCTTGAATGTATCCAGAAGTTTGCCGGAAGGGGAAAATCGCGAAATAATGCCTGCTTGCTGGTAATCCAGCGCATCACCAACATATATGTTCCCATTGTATGGATCAATACCCAAACTGTACAACAATTTTGATTGGAGCGCCAGGAAGGGTTTGTCGGGCAGTCGATCAGCCAGCACAGACATTTTATAAACATCATTGCCCAGCAGATAAAACAGATTTTCGCCAGGGCCGTCTATTGCGAGCTTTACCGGTTTCGCGGTAGAAGGAAATTCATAGCTTTTTTCAATAGTTTTGGATGAAGGATCGATTTTTTGTAGCATGGCTATGTTGCTGGAACTATTTCCCGGTAGGGACTGAGAGAGTACCCATATCTTGTTGTAACGGTCCAAAACCACGCCGCATGGCTGTAAACCAGTGGTTATTTCAGCAATGATCTCGTCCTTTTCTGTGTCAATGACCAGGACAGTTTTATCTCCCGACCAGCAGGTAACAAACAGCAGGTTCCCGAATTGCACCATCTCTTCGGTGGATGGGTGCGAAGGGCAGAGGATTGATCCGGTTGCCAGGTTGGTCGTTGGGTCTACTATTGAAATTTTACCCGCATACAGGTCTGTTACATAGGCCTTTTGGTCGTTGATGAAATGAATAAACCTGGGCGAGGTCAATCCGGTTATTTTTCCGGTATATTTTCCGTTCGCGACATTAACAATATATATTTTTCCCGAATTATTGACAACCACATACCCCTTTGACTTCCATATGGTCATCGATTCGGCCACATCTCCCAATGGCAGTCCGTTTACTTTGTAGAACAGATCGTTCTGAACAGCTTTTTTCAAAGTATCATATGAAGAGAGTGTTGCATTTCCGTACATGAAATTTCCTTCATTGACGATAAACATTGCTCCCGACGGTACCGTGACATTTCCAGGCTGCCGGTGGTCCCTGATCCAGGCATCATCTTTCATGCAACCGGCGATGAGGCCGACCAACAGCAAAAGGATTATGCTCCTGTGGGCCTTATTTCCTGGTTTAAAAATCATAGCGAACGACAAATTGGTAATTTCTTCCGGGCATGGGCCTCTGGAGCACTGTCCGGTAATCTTCATTAAAGATATTCAGTACCTTACATTCGGCAGTCAGTTTGTTTTTCAAGGAGGGAATGGTTATTCCGACCAGAAGATTGTTCATGTAATAGGGATAGAGGTAATCTGAAATCGTATCTTCACTGTTGGCGGTGGTAGTGTACCTTTTGCTGTAATAATTCCACATCCAGTCGAAATGGAAACAGGACCAGGATAGATTGACATTCACATTGGCCGAATTTTCTGGGATATAGGGAAGCTGTTTGCCGTACGCCGGACTATTTTCCGAGAGATTGACCGATTTGGTGTAGGCGTAATTTCCTTTTACTGTGTACCGGAATAACTTGTATTGCCCGTTCAACGCCACATTCGCCTCAATACCTTGACTAATGACTTTTTCAATGTTAAACGGCTCCCAATAGCCCTGAAAAGTGGGAAGCCAGATGATCCAGTCTCTTACATTTGAGCGGTAAACTGAAATACCTGTGTGCAGCCTGTTGTTTCCAAAAATAAACTCATCAGTCACCCCTAAGTCGATCAGGTTTTCCTTTTCTGATCTTAGCAGAGGATTTCCACCAGGAAGGTAATAAAGATCGTTGAGTGTCGGGAAGTGAATGTTTTGCGCGGCTGATACCGAAAATACCAGTGATTTCGAGGGATCTGGCAGGTAATTTACCCGAAGTAGCGGCAACAATCCTTTGTGGGCGAAATCAATTATTTCCTCACGAATCATCATAATAGCATTCCAATTGGGAGTAAACTGCTTTTCGATCCTTGCATAGATTGAATTTTCAAATCTGCTTTTGTTATAGCCCGATAGATTGGCGGTTGTCTGCAAATTTTCATTGAGCACATGGTGCAAACTTGCATTTAGTCCGGCTTCAACGGCAAGATTTTCGTCCAATTTATAACGATAACTAAATTTGTTGACAAAAGAGGTAATTTTAGCGTCTGCATCAATAACAACCTGGTCTGGAGCCCCGCTAACCTTGTTTTCAAGCTTATAGGAGGAGCTTTGCAGGTTCAGGGCAGACATAACAGATAACCGGCTTTTGGCGCCATAGTGTTTCCATTCTGCCACCGAACGCAGGGCATTTTCGGTTTGCCTGTTAATATTCGCTTGCTCATCACTCTCATTGGTAAGCAATTGAGGTATGCTCCTTTCATTGTGTTGTAACCAGCTCTTGATTGACAGGGTATTGTTTGGGTCAGGTTGATAGTACAACTCCTCGAGAACGCCATAATTCAGGTAATCGGCATTTTTATTGGACGAAATGGGATAGATGTATTGTCCGGTTTGTGGATCTATGTTCGCATTCAGCTTATTTACAAACCGAAAGTCATTCTGTGAAGCATTGTAAAAAATAGCGCTTTTTGACTGGATTTTTCTGTTTCCTATGCTAAGTTGGGCATATTCATCCAGGGTATTAAAGCTTCCATATCCGCTTAAAAGTTTCCCCGACAGGGTATTGCCCCAGTCTGCCCTGTTGTCGAGCCGAATGGTTCCACCCAGGGCCCCTGCGGACTCGGTCATGGAAGATGATCCGTGGAGTACTTTCACTTCATCCGTAAAATAGACTGGAATCAAAGAAAAATCGACCATTCCCAACATGGGAGAGTTTAATTCCAGTCCGTTCCAGCTTACTTTCGTGTGCGATGGGGCAGTGCCGCGAAAGGAGGCGGTGGCCATCGCCCCTCTTCCATACTCTTTGATAAATATGGGGGTGTTTTGGGAGAGAAGTTCTGAAAGCCTTACAGATCTGGACCTGACGAGTGTCACGGAATCGACTTCCGATCGTGTTTCATTAAATTTGTTGGATGATTTTCTACCCAGAATTTGAATTGTCTGCAATTGAAGGGTATCCTTCAGTGATTGTGCACATATGGCATCGTAAAAATGAAGGATGATCAAGATCAAAAACAACTTGAAGAGCAAAAGGCGCATCAATAACTTTTTTTGTCCAATAGGTGAATATCTGCCGCACCACTAATTTCGGTGGATATTTCATTCAGCCAGCCCGCAATTTGGAAGACACCGCTTTGAACCATGATAAAATTGATTTTTGAGAGGTTGACCGGAGCACCGGAGGCATCGACAGCTGTAGAAAGATCAAAGAAATTGGCTTTCAGTTTGACATTATAATCTTCATTGTCATAACATTCAGCATACCCGTACCTGAATAATCCGATAACAGGCATCCAAAGCTGGACAGCCGGATCCTTCGAAGTATTGGCGTAGGCATCGGGCAATTTTTCGCCTTTGAATGTAACAGAGGTTTTATCACCGTATCCACTCCACCACCAGCTTCCGGTCCCGAATTGTGGAACGAGACTTCCCTCTTTTCCCTGATTGTCTTTCCAGGTTACATAACCGGAAGGACCGGGCTTGTAATAGGTAACCTGATAATTATGAATAGTTTGCGTATTGTTGTACTCACTGCCTTTGAGTTCCAGCCAGGGGCCGTCATTTGGAAGCCCGTCATTGTTGCTATCGGTCATCACATACACCACACCGGGCTCAGAGCCTACCGAAGGCTGAGTATAGACCGCAATATCCGGACCATTCGTATTGCTCACAGCATGGTCAAACCCTGCGATGATATAACCACCCCAACCTCCCAGTGCGGTAAATGACTTTCCGTTGGTCCACGGCTCACCGACAAACGCGCTGGCTTTTTCATCAGCAGGAATGAGCGGTGCATGCTGACCTGGTCCATATTGATAATCAAATACTTTGGTGATAT
>JBBIUJ010000114.1:0-11521 GCA_037440345.1 Prolixibacter sp. | reverse complement strand
TGAGTTAAGGCAAAAAAATAGACCGCTGATTATAAGATGTTTAACAATTATAGAATCTTCCGAACACTCCTAATTTGCAATCCGTGCCCATACAATTGACGACAAAGGCACATTTGCATAAGGGCAGTATTCCGGGAAAGAACCGAACATAAAAGTTACATAATCCTGAAAACCTCTATTTTGTAATTTTTGCCGTTCACGGCCAGTAGAGCTCTTACGGAAAGGGCACGGAATATAAATTCGAGCCAGCAGGGGAATAGCAAAAAAAAGAAGGCTGATTATGAGTATATTATAATTTTATGAGCGCGAAGCGTCAATCAACAAATTCCTTTGAGACAAAAAGCTGTTTGAGCGAAGCCGAAGGCGGAGTGAGTTCTTTTTGTCAGGTCTTTTTTGGTTACTTTTTGTGACGACAAAAAGTAATATAGAATAAAAGGCAGTATTATGCCACTCAAAATTATTATCATCATCACATTAGCACATCATCACATTAGCACATCATCACATTAGCACATCATCACATTAGCACATCATGAACAAGACCCAGCTTTTCGAACAGATCAAAAAGAAACAGTCGTTTTTGTGCGTTGGATTGGATTCCGATATTCAAAAAATACCTCAGTTTTTACTGGATACTTCAGATCCGATCTTCTATTTTAACCAGAAGATCATTGATGCGACGGCAGCCTATTCTGTGGCATACAAACCAAATCTTGCATTTTACGAATCCAATGGCCTGGACGGTTGGAACAGTCTGGGTAAAACCGTGCATTACATTCGCGAGAAGTATCCTGAAATCTTCATCATCGCGGACGCGAAACGTGGGGACATAGGAAATACATCTGCAATGTATGCCCGAACTTTTTTCGAGACGTTCAATTTCGATGCTGTGACCATAGCGCCTTACATGGGTGAGGATTCGGTAATGCCGTTTTTGGGATATCCAGACAAATGGGTAATCCTGCTGGCCCTTACCTCCAACAAGGGCGCCTTTGATTTTCAGTTTGAGGTAAACCCAAATGGGGAAAAACTCTTTGAGACGGTCCTGCGTAAATCGCAAAAATGGGCTGATTTCGAGCAGATGATGTATGTGGTCGGCGCTACCAAAGCGATTGAACTCGAAGGAATCAGGAAGATCGTTCCCGACCACTTTTTGCTTGTTCCGGGAGTTGGGGCGCAAGGTGGTAGTTTGAGTGAGGTCGCCAAATATGGAATGAACGACCATTGCGGGCTCTTGGTGAACTCTTCAAGGGCAATTTTATATGCTTCGGGAGCTGCAGATTTTGCAGAAAAAGCAGGAGAAACAGCTTTGGAGGTGCAAAATGAGATGAAGGCACTTCTCGAGGGGAGAGGTATAATTTAGTCTGATTGGATAAAATTCGGAGTTAGTTATCAGTTGTTTACAGTTCTTTGTTTCATGAAAAGTCCTGATAAGGGTTATAAATGATAACGTTACTGAACGTTAAAAAGTGTTTACTTCAAGATTTTTTGAGCAGAATAATTACTTTTGTTTTGATTTTGAAATTTAAATTGATAGTATGGTTGGTAAATTGTTGACTTTGATTCTGGGGTGTTTGCTTCTTCTTGAAGGGAACACTTATGGAGCAAACCCACAACAGGTCAAGGAGAAATCTAAGACATATCCCTATTTGGCTTATCTGCCAAATGGGTACAAGGAATCCATTGGAAAGGAGTGGCCTTTAATTATTTACCTTCACGGTAGTTCTTGTAAGGGTAGCAATCTCGAACGATTGAAAAAATATGGTCCCCCCTTCTATTTGGATCGTGGCATGCAGGTAGATGCTATCGTGATTTCACCCCAATGCCCCTCGAACCGGAACTGGGTTTATGGTGACTGGTTCGAATCATTTTACACTGAGATACTCGCAAAATACCATGTTGATCCATCCCGTGTTTACTTAACAGGAATGAGTTTAGGTGGATTTGGAACATGGAATCTGGCATCCAGGTATCCACAATATTTTGCGGCCATCATGCCTTTGTGCGGTGGCGGCAGGCCGGATATGGCGGAAGCCATCAAAGATTTACCCACCTGGGTTTTCCATGGTGAAAAAGACAGACGGGTCAGGTTGAACAGGTCGGAAGAGATGGTCGAAGCCATGCAGGAAATGGGTTCAAGGCCCAAGTTTTCTGTATTGAAAGGCGAGGGGCACGACATACACCATGTCTACTCCGAACAAAATGTTTATGAATGGCTCCTGGCCCAACATAAAAGTGTCTATGAAAAACTGGTTAGTTTGAATTTCTGGTCACCGAAAACCGATTCTGTTATTTCACAGAAAAAGGAAGAGCTGATCAAAGAGGTTCAAAAGTCAAGCATAGCTGAAAAATTTATTCTCAAAAGTCAAGTGCAGAACCCAACTCCAACGGAGTCGGTCAAATCATTTCTGTTAAATTTCTTCAAGCCGAAACCATTTGAGCAGTCCTCTTTAAAGTAGTGAACTAGAGTGACTAAAGTGACTAGAGTGACTAGAGTGCCTGTGTTCTCTGGTCATTTTTGTTTGGAGTCCCTAACTTTATTAACTTTAGTCACTTTAGTCACTTTCATCAAAAGTAATTATGACTCGAACCTACAATTGGGGCATCCTTGCTCCCGGAAAAATTGCCGGAAAATTTGTTGCTGAGTTGCAAGAGATTAAATCTGCAAAAGTTCTGGCTGTAGGATCAAGAGATTTGATCCGTGCAAAGGAATTTGCAGCAACCTGGCAAATTGAACGTTGCTATGGTTCTTATGAAAGTCTTGTCGCGGATCCGGATATTGATATTGTATACATTGCTTCCCCCCATGCCTTTCATGCCGCTCATGTCAAATTGTGCCTGAAAAACAAAAAGGCTGTTCTATGTGAGAAAGCCTTTGCGCTCAATTCATCCGACGTAATTGAAATGATTGAGACCGCCAGGCAGGAGAAGGTCTTCCTGATGGAGGCATTTATGACCCCACATCAGCCATCTTACCAGGAAGCCCGCAAAATCATTAATTCCGGTCTGCTGGGCGAAATTAAACACCTGAATGGTTGGTTCGGCTTCAATAAATCACCTTATGATGTGAATGGAAGGCTTTTCAACCCGGCGCTGGGTGGTGGTGCATTGTTGGATATTGGTCTATACCCCCTATTTGACGCGTTGTGGTTTTTGGGACAGCCACGAAAGGTTGAGGCTTACGCTGATTTGACACCCCAAAAAATTGATCAGTCGGTTGCTGTTTCCATGCAGTTTGACGGCGGAAAAACTGCATCGCTTTTTGCCTCCTTCTTGTCATCGGTTGGAGTGGGCACAGATATTTTCTGTGAAAAAGGGGCTCTTCGGTTGAGGAGGAGCAGCGCCTTGCATCAAACATTGGAAATTCTTCTTCAGGGTGAAGATATACGAACTTTTGAATGGAATAATACTACCTGCGGATTGAAATTGGAAGCGATTGAAGCGATGAATTGCATGGCGGAAAATCGGTTGGAGAGTATCGTAATGAGTCACCAAAACTCACTCCAGCTTGCAGAAAACCTCGATTTGATCATAAAAAAATCGGGAATTTCTTATAATTTATAATTAGTTTTTAACAGATTGCAGTGAAATATTCACTATTTTTCACAAAATACTGAACTGAAACAATATTGTAATTTTTGTTAATTGAAAAATGTAAATATTTATCTTACATTTGTCATGCAATTAACATCTATTAACTAATTATTTAACGTCACATGTCTAAAAAAATCATTAGAATTTTTCTGATGTGCCTTTTTGTGCTGTTCGTAAACAGTGTGATGGCGCAAAACGCGATTACCGGTACGGTAACTGATGATACCGGTTCTCCGCTACCCGGTGCGAGTGTTGTTGTGAAGGGTACAACACATGGTGTCATAACAGACGTCAACGGAAAATACAACCTTTCAGTTCCTGCCAACGCCAGATTGGTGGTCTCATTTGTTGGGATGACAAATTCAGAAGTTGCTGTTGGAACAAATAAGACCATCAACGTTCAACTTAAAACTTCGACGGTAGGTGTTGAAGAAGTGGTGGTTACTGCTATGGGTATTACCAGGGCGAAAAAGTCATTGGCTTACTCAGTGAGTGAGGTAAAAAATGAAGATTTGGTCAAGGGGGGTAATAACAACCTCATGAAATCTTTGGATGGTAAAATCAGTGGTGTGAACATTACAAGTATGAGTAGTGATCCTACTTCTTCCGTATTGGTAAACATCCGTGGTACTACCGCGATGCCTTCTGCATCTGATGCCAACGTTTCAGTAAAAGGTCAACCACTTTATGTAATTGATGGAATTCCGGTTGGGACGCAAACCTTTACAAGTCAGAATGGTGTCGACTTCGGTAACATCCTTTCACAGCTTAATCCGCAGGACATCGAGAACATCACCGTATTGAAAGGTGGTAGCGCAGGTGCATTGTATGGTTCTGAAGGTGGTAACGGCGTTGTGATGATCACTACCAAATCCGGTAAGGGCGGCAGAAAAGGAATCGGTGTCTCTGTTTCCAATACGACAACCTGGGATACTCCCTACCAATTTCTTGAACAACAGTCTCAGTATGGACAGGGGGAACGCTCTTTCGAATGGCAGAGTGACAATACCGACACTTATGGCCCTAAATTGGATGGAAAATACACCGGTGAATACTGGGATGTAAAACAGCAAAAATTTATCACCGGTTCGATGGTTTCAGCCAATGAAGACCGTATGAAGGCCTACCTGCGAACGGGAACCACTTCTACCACCAACGTTGCGGTGACCGGAAACTACGATAAAGGATCCTTCCGTCTCTCCTTGAGCAACATGGGCAATAACGGTGTTATGCCGAATACAAAGACCAACCAAAAGGGGGTTACCATGAATACGGAGTATAAACTGACAGATAAAATTAAAATAACTGCCGAAGCCAATTACATCCGTACCTATTCACCAAACAAGGCCAACGTTGTTGGTTCCAACAGTATTTTGAATGACCTTTTGTTCAATACTCCTGCCAATATTCAGTCGTTTGGTGATATGCACAATTACTGGATGACAGGTTTTGATGGCATTTATATGAACCCGGCAATCTGGAAATCCAACAAGGTTGATATCTCCATGAAGAACCCCTGGTGGAGAACCTATGAGAACATCAACATCTTCACCCGTGACAATGTCTTTGGTAAGGTACAACTTGATTGGAAATTGAACAAGGATTTCAACTTCATGGTCCGTTCAGGTATGGAGAGTGTGAATGAAAATTATGAATATCGTCAATCGTTCGGCGCGGTATCAAATCCTGCCAGCAGGGCTGCCAGCGGTGATGGCCAATTTCTGACCAATACCAACCGTTCATTGGGTATTAACTCTGATGCTATTCTATCTTTCAATAAAACGGTCGGTAAATTTGATATCACTGCCAATGCCGGTGTTAACTACGCATACAACAGCGCAAACTCTTTTGCGGCAAATGCAGGTTCCTTAAGTGTTCCAGGTTTGTTCCAGATTACCAATGTTTTCCCGAATAAACTTACTGCAGGATATGGTTGGGGTACAGGTAAATCAACCAGTGTTTATGCCACTGCAGACGTTGCCTGGAACAAACAGCTTTTCCTTGGTGTCACAGGACGTAACGACTGGAAAGGTAATCTTGCTGAAGAAAAGATCAACTATTTCTATCCTTCAGTATCTTTGAGCTGGGTCGCCAACGAAACATTTGAGCTTCCAAAATCCATTGACCTGTTGAAAGTAAGGTTAGGTTGGGCCAATGTTGGTAATGGTCTTTCCAAGGTAAGGAACATTGATACCTATGCATTTGAGTCCCCTGATTGGTCAAGCACTGTAAAGACGGCCAACGTTGGCGCTACGCTTGTTGATCCAAACATCAAACCGATGATGTCAGTAACCAAAGAGGCCGGTTTTGACCTGTGGATGTTGAATAAGAAGGTAGCTTTTGATTTTACCTATTTTGTGAAAGACCAGAACAATCAGTTGGGTAGCGTTCCACTGGTTCAGGGAACCGGTTTTACCGGGATGACTTCAAATGTCGGAGATGTTGAAAACAAGGGTTTTGAGATGGGGCTTACCGTAAATCCTGTCCGTACCAAAGACTGGAACTGGGATATCACTGCGACATTTACCCACTACAAAGCAAAAATTAAGCGGTTGTCACCCAAGTTTGCACCGAATGGTTTTATTTGGGTTGGTTACGACGGAAAGACAGTTGTTAAGTTAGCCGAAGGCGAAGAGATTGGAAACATCTACGAACAGAACCCGATTTTAAGGGTCACTTCAGGAAAATATGCCGGAATGGCACTTCTGGATGGTGAGGCTGGTGAATTCCAAAATGGCGCTGCAGGCGACCGTGCCAAGTTGGGCAACTACAATCCTGATTACCTGATGGGTTTAAATACAACTGTCAGATGGAAACAATTTTCATTGAACCTTGTTGGAAGCTTCCGCATGGGTGGAAAATATGTTTCTGTTAACCAACAGTACATGGACTCCAATGGCCGTTCATTTGAATCGTTGTCATCCGGTCCTGACAACCCATACTGGAATGGTGGTCGTGATGCCTCTACAGGCGGACATCCATGGCCTGCCGCCGGATCAAGTCAGTTTGATGCCATCAATGCCAACAACGATGGTCAGCGCACCGATATGGCCAATGACGCAAGTTATGCAAAAGGTGTTTTCATCAATCCTAATTTTTCAGGCACTACACCAACAGATGCTGATTATATTGTCAACGGTGCAGATCCTAAAAACACATTCTATCAATTTACTTACAACAGCTTTGGGGATTGTATCTGGAACTTCACATCAACCAGGACTTACGAAGCCACTAATTTCAAACTGAGAGAGGTTTCTTTGACTTATACTGTGCCTAACGCACTGACAAGCAAATACAAAATCTTCAATGTTAATTTGGCTTTAATCGGCAGAAATATGTTCCAGTGGAATAAATCAGGCCGCAATGAAGATCCTGAATCAGCTTTCTCCGGAGTTGGTGTAAACCAGGGTATACTTCGTGCAACTTTACCAGCTGTTCGTTCAGTAGGTTTCAAAGTAGGAATTGATTTTTAATGTTTGACTTTCATTGTAAAAAATAAATGACTATGAAATCTTTTTTATCTAAAATAGCCGCATTATTCATACTCTTTGCTGTAATTTCATGCAGCAAGGATTCGCTGAGGCAATATGATTTGTTGCAACAGAAAAATGCTGTGGAATCATTGAATGACCCCTATTTGTTGTCTTCAATCTTAAAACAGTCTTCTCTCTTCTACCAGAACATGGGCTATGGAGCGAGTAAACTTCCAAGCGCCGTACAACAAATGGCAAGAAACGTTCAGGGTGGGGACAATACCTACCAGGGATTTAAACAACCTACTACCGACATGTACGATGCAATGAATGTACTTAAATTCATTGATGCAGCAATTAAACAAGCTGATGGCAGAGGCTCCAAAACCCACGTTGGTATCTTTACCACTTTCAGGGTACTGATGTTTTCGTTTATGACAGATTATTACGGTGATGTATATTATTCCCAGGCTTTACAGGGACGTCAGGGTATCTTGTATCCTGAATACGACAAACAAACCGATATTTACAAGGGCCTTTTGAAAGAGCTGGATGGAGCTGCAGCAAACATTTCTGCCGGAACCGAGGTTGTGAATTCAACTTACGACTTAATGTTCGGCGGGGACAAAGCTCAATGGCTCAAATTCTGCAACTCTGTAAAATTACGCTTGTTGATGCATGAATCTGCAAAATTGTCTGACGCTGGAGCTCAAATCTCTGCATTGATCGCTAAACCATTGTTATCGGATGCTACCGATAAAAATGCTGCGATTGCTTATGTGGGAACTACTGCCGTCAATTCATGGATCGGTGGTTCCAATAACTGGGCCGGTGGCGGAGAATTTGAAAGAAGAAAACCTTGTAAAACATTTGTCGACAAACTTCTTTCCTACAATGATCCCCGCGCTGCTGTTTGGTTTGCTCCGGTTGAAAAACCCTGGACAAAAGATCCTGCCAAAAATGGTGTTAAGTTTACCACAACAGATCCAAACGGTTTTACTTACACCTCTACCTGGGAATTTGTCGACATGACCAATCCGCTTATCTCTGCCCAAGCTGCCAATATCATCGATTGGGACAAAACCTATGTAGGATTTATTGCAGGTATGAACGGTGACTTTAAGAATGGTAATGGACACTATGATACTGCGGCCGGTGGTTTGACCGGTAACTTTAAAGTTTCCATGTTCTCCAAATTGTTCCAGCAGAACAAACATGCACTGCTCAACGCACAGGTTATGAACAAGGAAGAGGTTCAGTTTCTTCTTGCAGAGGCTGCAGTAAAAGGATATATTTCCGGTAACGCAGATGCATATTACAGAACAGGTATTACCTACTCCATGAAAAAATGGGGAGTAAGTGATGCGGCTATTGCAACTTATCTTGCTCAGCCAGCTATTGCCCTTCCATCTGATAATACAGGTAAACTGATTAAAATTGCCGAACAGAAATGGATTTCCCTCTTCACTGTTGCCAGTGAAAATTATCTGGAAGTTCGCCGGAATCAAACTGTTTTTTCAGCCATGACTCCTAATTTCTTCACCAATGGCAACTTAACAACCTACAAATTTCCACAGCGTTATCGTTATCCAACCGCTGAACTTGGACAAAACGTAGGTGCCTATAACAAAGGTGTAGCTACATTGGTACCTGCAGTCGACGACGAATTCTCAAAAATGTGGTTGTTACAATAACATTTAGTTATAAAATATAAAAAGGCTGCTTCCAAAAGCAGCCTTTTTATATTTTATAACTTTGAGAAAAAAAGTGATGGACTTTTCCTTGCGTGACTTCTCATCAGAATTTGTCTTCCAGACCTCCCGAAGCAGTGGCCCGGGCGGACAAAATGTCAACAAGGTTAGCTCAAAAGTAGAACTGAGGTTCAATTTATTGCGTTCGACCCTGCTCGATGAGCATGAAAAGACTGTTATTGCTGAGAAGCTCGTAAACAAGATCAACAATGAAGGAGAACTCGTGCTTGTCGCGCAAACAGATCGATCCCAGCTTAAAAACAAAGAAAAAGTAATCAAAAAGTTTTATCACTTGTTAGAAAAGGCCTTGACCCCACCCAAAAAACGATATAAAACAAAACCAACAAAAGCTTCAGTCGAGAAGAGGCTTGAGTCCAAACGCATAAAGTCGACGATCAAGGTCTCCCGAAAGGGTTTTGAATTGTAATTTTTTTGTTACTTTCAGCCTCGCTTTCTAACTTTATCTGATTTCGAAATCCGGCAAGTAATTGACCTTAGTCGATTATTTAATCAATTTCTTTGGTACAATTGAATGGTGATCGGCAGATTTTATTATAAAATTTTCTATGAACTTCTTTGGTCGATTGCTTTCGCTTGTGCTTTTGCTTATTATTTCAGTCAACATTTTTGCCCAGCCCTCCATCAATGCCGTTTTGGTTTCCAAAGCCCCTTTACTTGACGGGCATCTGGACGATGAAGCATGGACTATTGCAGCAAAAGTTGATCAGTTGGTTCAACGGGAACCAAACTCTGGTCAGCCTGTATCCGAAAAGACCGTCTTCTATGTCTGTTATGATGCTAATTTTCTCTATATCGGGGTCAAGTGCTTTGATGATCCCAAGAAGATTACTGCAAAGGAGATGGCCAGGGATATCAGTTTGGGCAATGACGACAGGATTCAGGTAATCTTGGATACTTATCTGGATCACCGCAATGGATATTGGTTTCAGATCGGTCCAAGAGGATCTATCGGCGACGCCACCATCAGTGAGAATGGAGCAGTTTTTAACAAGGAATGGAATGGGTTGTGGGATGGGAAAGCACGCATTGTTGACGATGGTTGGGAAGGCGAAATGGCAATCCCTTTTAAAACAATGGGTTTTGATAAATACAATCCAAACTGGGGAATCAAATTTATCCGACATATCAAGCGAAAGATGGAAATGTCCTATTGGCCCACCGCCAATGTGAACAGTTTTAAATTCCAGGTGTCTGATGCCGGATTGATCAAAGGGTTGAACAACATAACACAGGGCATTGGGCTTGATATTTCGCCTTATATCGTTGGAGGAATGGATACCAAACGGGATATCAAAAACAAATATCTAAAAAAAGCCGGTCTGGATCTGTTTTACCAGATCACTCCGGGCTTAAAGGCCTCCTTGTCGGTGAATACTGATTTTGCTGAGACAGAGGTGGATGATCGGCAGATCAACCTTACCCGTTTCGACCTGCTATTTCCCGAAAAACGAGATTTTTTCCTGGATGGATCGAGCCTGTTCTCCTTTGGTATACAGGGAGATGATGCCAATGCTTATGGAAAAAATATCATTCCATTTTTCTCACGAAGGATGGGACTGGACAGCAATGGATTGCCCTTGCAGATTAATTATGCCGCCAAAGTAACCGGGATTATTAAGAAGTGGAACATTGGTGTTATGCAGGTAAATGATGACCATTTCAGTGGAAACTCCAATTTTTCGGTAGCCCGGATTTCAAGAAGCATTGGATCCGAATCATCTGTCGGGGTGATTGGTACCTATGGAAATGCAGTATCTTCAACAGAAAATTATGTAGGTGGAGTCGATTTGAAATTGGCAACTTCAAAATTTCGCGGAAATAAAAACCTTTCCCTGATTTTGTTTGGATTGAAATCTTCTACCAGCGGATTGTCAGACAATGATTTATCTTGGGGTGGAACCATCTCCTATCCGAACGATTTTCTTTCATTTTCACTAGGACATTATGAAATTGGTAAAAATTTCGTGGCCGGAATGGGATTTGTCCCCAGGACAGACATCAAGGATACTTATGGAAATATACTAATCGGGCCACGTCCAAAGATCAAGGGCATTTTGCAGCTATTGACAGGTGTTGGTTTCAACCACATTGTTAATTTTTCAGATGTTTTGGAATCGCGGCAAATCAACTATTCCCCCCTGAAGATACGATTCAAATCGGGGGAGGAGTTTTCCTATAGCATCAACAACAACTATGAGTACCTCGAGAAGAAATTCAATATCTTTTCTAAATATATCATTCCTGTCGGTCAATACGATTTTTATCGCCACACGCTAAGTCTTCTTACCGCTGGAAGCCGAAAATTATCAGGAGATTGCTCCTATGCTTGGGGCGATTTTTACAATGGATTCCGCAGGGACTTTAATCTGGGTATCAACTACAAAGTTGCTGTCCCACTCTTCGTTGGAGCCAAATACAAGCAGAATGATGTTAGTTTACCAGAGGGGAATTTCACAGCCCGTATTTATTCGGTGAATGCCAATATTCTCTTCAGCCCGACCGTAACTTTCAACAACTATTTGCAATACGACAACTTCTCCAATACCATCGGAATACAATCAAGGTTTCAATGGATTTTGAAGCCGGGCAAAGTCATCATTCTTGCCTGGACAACCAAGCTTTCCCAGCCGCTCGAACGGTACGTGATGGACGAAAGCGCATTGCGGTTTAAGCTGAAGTACA
>JBBIUJ010000113.1:0-11561 GCA_037440345.1 Prolixibacter sp. | reverse complement strand
ATCATTGGATAATCCCAATACCGTATTTAATATGAGCGGTGGCGTCATCAATTTCACGGAAAATACTTTCACCGGTGGCGGTACTGACTTCCGGTTATTTAACATTCAGGTACTACCGGGTAAATATACCATAACCGGAGGAACAATCAACGTTAATGTGCCTTCTTCAGCAACAGTTTATAACGGCAACACGACCGTTCCATTCTATAATATGAACATCACAAATAAAACAGGTACTGGGACTGTAACACTACAAATGGCTGCTCCGGGATCAAACCTGACTGTTTTAAATGATCTTTCTATTGGGAATGGAGCCATCTTGGACATGAATACCAATACGATTGGATTGGAAGTCGATCGCAATTTCACTATTGCCTCGGGAGGAACCTATACGCCTGGAGCCAATACTACTACCTTTAACGGTTCGGGTGTCCAGACTTTCACCAATACAGGAACTATCACTACAGGACTTTACAATTTTACACTTTCAAATGCCAGCAATACCAATATTACCAATAATCTGGTTGTAAGGGGACTGTTGACGATCAACAATGGTTGTATTCTGAATGACCAGGGCTTTACCATCAATGCTGACGGTAACATTATCAATTCAGGAACCCATAACAGCCAGGCAAATGGAAGTATTCTGCTGAACGGAACTTTGGCTCAAACCATTGGCGGTTCTGGAACAGGTCTCTTTGGCAATTTGGGTATAGACAAAACTGTCGGAACTACCTCACTTGTCGCTAATCAGACCATAAACGGTAATTTGAGGCTGGTAAATGGGATTTTGACTATCGCCAACCACAACCTTAAATTTTCAGCCACAAGCGCTATCTATGATGCCTTAACCGGTACAGCCGCACCTACAACATTTGGCGATACCAAGATGATAAAGAGCACCGGCGATCAAAGCGATGGCGGTATTACCAAAACATTTAACACTACAGGATCTTTCTTATATCCTTTTGGAACAAACACTTATCATCCGGCGACAATTGCTATTTCCCAGGCCCCAACCCACTGGGGAGATGTGACGGTTAAACCGGTGGCTGTGGTACATCCCTCCGTCGATCCTACCAAGAATGCATTGACCTATTACTGGAAAGTGACATCCAGTTCCATCACCGGAATTCAACCGGGCTCAGTTTCACATACTTATCATTACATTTCTGCCGATGTGACCGGCAATGACAATACCTATATTACAGGTGTTTACCGTCCTTTCGCCTGGGTAAAAGGAGACGCCTTACAAGTTGATATCATTGGAAAAAATATCTATTTCCCTGCAATACAATACCTTGACGGGGAATATACTGCAGGTGAAACAAATGCCTTCGGGACTGTTAAGGTGTATTACAGCCGTGCGAACGGTGATTGGGATACGCTGGCAACATGGTCTCTCATAAGCAATAGCGGCACAACTGCTGGCACTCTTCCAACAGCTAGTGACCTTGTTGTGATAGGGGATGGTGGCAGTAACAACCATACGGTCACCATATCTGCCAACACGAAAATTGTTAGCAGCTTGCAGATCAATAACGGATCGACCCTTGATGTGAATACTACTACCGGTCATGTATTTGGATCAGTTACAGGGACAGGCAAGTTGAGGGTTAGTTCTTCGACTGCAACCGCTGTATTCCCCTCCGGGGATTTTGGCAATTTCCTTGGCGCTTCCGGTGGAACCGTTGAATACTACACTGAAACCGCTCCAGGAAATATTGGAATTGCTTTCACCATGCCAACCACCTATTTGGTCGGCAGCAATCCTACTAATATCACCTCATATTACAACCTGATACTATCTCCTGCTACCGGCAAAAATATCACAATGCCCAATACCGATTTGCAGATATACCAAGATATGAATATCAATGTTTCCGGATCAAGTGTTAGTGGTCTTGCCCTGCTGAACACCCAAAACAGTACCAGGAACATAACCATCAACAGAAACCTTAATGTTAACAACGGCAACCTCCAGTTTACCAATGGTGGCAGTACAGCGCAAAATGTGTCGGTAGTTGGCGACGTGACCGTAGCGAGTGGCGCCACTTTCGATGTTGCCGCCAATTTGGCCGCTACCAATACACTTTCCATTCAAGGAAGCCTTACCAACAACGGAATATTCGACATGATTGCCGGTGCTTCGCAGATCTGTGATGTGACCTTTACCGGAGCGGCAAATAAGCAAATCAGTGGAACTACAGCGACCCGAACGGATTTTAATACCTTAACGATCAACAAGGGAACCGACCGCACCTCAATTTTGGAGGCAACTGTCAACGCGATGACCTTAAATAGTGCTCTTGCAACGGCCATGACCCTCACCAATGGTACTTTCCGGTTATCAAATTCAAATGTTACACTGACTTTGTCTACCAGTGCCTTTACCATTCCTACAACAGGTTGCTTGTCGGCAAATTTGGGTACAATCAATATTGGGGCTGCCAACAACAATGCCTCCGATCTGTTATTATTAGGCAGATTGGAGATATTGAATGCCGGTATTGTAAATATTGGCAACAATGGAGGATCGCACAACGACATCGAATACGCCGCATCGGGGAGCCCGGAAATTAACATTTCTGGTGGATCGCTCAAAGTAGATGGACAGGTAAGAAGGAATCTTGCCAATACTCTTGGATCTTTGATCTATAACCAATCAGGCGGTACTGTGACTGTCAAGGGTAATAGTTTTGACGCTACCAGAAGTATGTTTGAAGTATTGAATACAGGAAGTCAGTTCAATGCAACCGGAGGAAACATTATCATTGTAAAAGCAGGTAGTAGCTATGCGGATTTCTATCTCGAACCTGGAAGTCATATTGTAAACGGAAGCAACGGAGGACACACGGTAACTTTTGGAAATAGTTCAACTGCTGCCGCCCAGACCTTCAAACTGAACGCAGTTGCACCATTGTGGAACCTAACCGTAGATGGTACTACCAACAACAAAACTGCCAGCCTCTCTATCAATGCATTATCCATATTGAACAACCTGACCATCAATGGAAATGGAAGCGCCGGTACTGGTTCAGTATTTAAAGCCAACGATTTGAACGTGACCATTGGCGGCAGTTTGATCAACAACAATTTAGCATCTGCTACCGGGACCAATGTTGGTGGTTATCAAGCCGGCGTTGCAGCTTCCAGTACTCAAACCACCACTTTTACCGGTACTGGAAATATCACTGGAAATGGTTCCAACCTCACTAATTTTGCCAATCTGGTAATCGGGTCATTGACCTCTACCCCATCCATTACCCTTGGTTCATCAAGCAGTGTCAGGGTCAATACCAATCTGACCATAACATCAGGCACCCTCGCGGATGCGGGAAACACCATTACCGCCATGGGCGATATCAGCAATGCAGCCATCCATTATAGTTCAACCACTTCCGGAGGTATTCTATTAGCAAACAGCGCCAAACAGACCATTACCACCTCAGGAAGCGGAAAATTTGGAAATATTACCCTTAACAATACTAATGGGGCAGACATTATAGGTGATTCATGGATTACCGGTCAGTTGACCTTGACATCGGGTTTATTGTACATCAATGACTACAAACTTGTGATGGATATTAATTCCACATTTGGTGGTACTTTTGATGTCAACCGTATGATAAAAATGAATGGTGCCAATAGCGACAAGGGTGTCGAAAAATACTTTACAGGGTCTGCCACCAATTTTGTTTTTCCGATTGGATCTGTCGGAAAATACCGTCCGGTTACCTTTACATTTACATCGGCAAACGCTGGCTCTATCACGGTAGTTCCTGTCAATACGGCACATCCCAGCGACTTTGCCCCCACAACAGACCAGTTGAATTATTATTGGAAGACGACTATAACTGGTTTCTCCGGTGTCAGCTCCGTTACCCAGATTTACCAATACGGAGCAGCTGAGGTTACCGGAAACGAAAGTGCGTATATCAGCGCACGTTTCAGCAATTCGTTATGGACACAATATTCAGCGGGGACAATCAATGCAACCAATCATACAATTACCATAAACGACCTGTTTACCGGTGAATATACTGCCGGTGAAATAGCGAACTTCGGCCTGGTTCATACACTTTATAGTATTGCAAGCGGCAATTGGAACAATACCACCATTTGGGCCGCGGATGCACCGACCAATCCAACATGCAACTGTTACCCGTTGGGAAATCCCGTTTTCATACAACCCGGGCATACTGTTACCATGAACATCAATGGCGCTTCTGCCGCTTCTGTAGATATCCAGGGTACTTTTGACCTTAAACAAAGCATCAACCACAGTTTGGGATCAATTACCGATACGACGCATGCGGGTACCGGGAAGATGATGATTGAAAACTCGTCGGGCGGAATGTTCGTTTTCCCGGGTGGTAATTACGACCGTTTTATGGCATCGACCGGTACAACGGTAGAACTATATGGCTCAATTGATGCTCAAATGCCCCTAAAACCGGGCAATCTTGCGAAACCATATCAAAACCTGATCCTAACAGGTACAGGGATCAAGTACATGAGCGCTGAGGTTCTTAAAATCCTTGGTAACTTAACGATCAACAATGGGGCAAAATTAAGCGCGGTTCTTTTCAACATGCCGCTCTACATTTTGAAAAACTGGACAGATTATAATACTGCACCATCTACCGGAGGATTTGTGCCAGGCACCGGATCAGTAAGTTTTGAAGGAAGTACGGCTCAAACATTAACAGTTTCCACTTCAGGCGTTACCGAAAATTTCTATGATTTCGGAATATCAAACCCGGCAGGAGTTACGATTGCGGGAAGTGGCAATGCGTTAATTGCAAATAATTTAACATTATCCAGCGGTACAATTACGACCAACGCGACCAACTCATTGACACTGACAAATGCAAGCACTACTGCGGTAAGCGGCGGATCAGTAAGCTCTTATATCAATGGACCACTGCGGAAACAGATAAGCAACGGCTCATTCTTTACCTTCCCGGTAGGAAAGAGTAGTCCGTCGCCTAGGTACGGTCAGGTTTATTTGTCAGGCATTGTTACCGCGGGTATTTGGGAGTCAGAATATTTCAACCAGAGTCCAAATTCCAATTCTCCGGCCTTAACAACCTCTTCGATGTTATCACCTGTGGCAAGTGTGAGTAGCAATGAGTATTGGCGTGTCAATGGGGTGAACTCCGGCAGCGCCTATGCCACCCTGAGATGGGATGCAAACAGCGGAATGTCTGCTTTACCTGCTGACAGGGCAAAAACTAGAGTCATTGAGTGGAATCCTGCTCCAACATCAAGATGGGAAAACCGGGGAAATGTGGTAACCGATAATGGCCAATCTTCCGGATTTGTTGTAACAGATAATGCAATTTCATTTGCTCCCGGCACCGATCAGCATTACCTGACCATAGGCAGCGGAAGTTTGCCTTTGCCCACCGCCACAATTACCAGTCCGCTAACTGCCGCCGTTTGCAACGACAATATCGCGTCAACAACTGTTACAGTTGCCCTTACCGGAACTGCTCCATGGTCGCTGTCATACAAACTGGGAGCAGTTACAACTACATTAAACAACATCGCTTCATCTCCGGTATCCATTGTACTTACCTCTGGCTCACCGGGGGTTACCCAACCAATCACCACCGATACCAATTTCAATTTTAACATTACCAACGTTAACGACTTTAATGGTGTTGCCGGAATTTCGGATTATACAACGACTGCGGTCATTACCATCCATCCGATGCCAGACAATACCATCACAGGCAGAACGCTTGTAGGTATCAATGAAGTAGTTGCCTATACCACGCCGACCGATGCGAATACTTACGCCTGGACTCTGAGTTCCAACGGTACTCCTTTAACCGGGAATACCTCTACCTACACGGTTACCTGGGGTACCAATACGCCGGGACCATATACCATTGGCCTTACCAAAACAACAACTGCCGGATGTCAATCCACAAATAGTATCTCTGTTACGACCAGTACGACTCCAACTCCTGTGATTACCGGGAACCAGAAAGTCTGTACCGGTGCTACTGAAATTTACTCAACACCTTTGGTGAGTGGTCATAGCTATTCCTGGTCTTTAACCGGCAATGGAGTAATCAACTCGGGTGCAAATACCAATAGCATATCTGTCACATGGGGGGTTGTTTCAATAAACAATTCTGTTAATGTCACAGAATCGATTACTGCCACACCTGCCATTCAGGGGAGTGCATCAAAAACTGTTGATATTGGTATTCAGCCGACTACAACACCTACCTTCTCCGGTCCATCCTCTGTTTGTGTTGGCGTTGGTCCGGTCTTTACCATCTTAAACTCTGAACTTAATGTCAGGTACCAGCTTAGGAACAATGCAGACAATTCGAATTCCGGTCTGTTTGTGGATGGAACAGGTGGAACCATTACGCTGACCGGTTCTCCTATAGTGACCACTACTGTTTACAATGTTTATGGCTATACGCTTGCACCGTTTACTTGTAGCGTACAACTTACTGGCACACAGTCAGTTACAGCAACGCCATGGGGATCATGGATAGGTGGTACCAGCATAGACTGGAATACATCCTCGAACTGGTCGTGCGGTCAGATACCAGGTATCTCAACAAATGTAACCATTGGCACTGCCACCAATTATCCAACTTTAAGTACTGGCTCAGTTGGAACGACCAACAATTTATCTATTGGAAATGGCGCCTCGCTTACCGTAACCGGGAATACACTTCAAATTGCCGGTACAATTTCCAACAGTGGTACTTTTACTGCCTCCAGCGGAACCATCGAGATGAAGGGATCGTCAGCGCAGACAATACCTTCAGGTACCTTTGCAGGAAATCTGGTCATGGACCTTCTGGTCAATAATTCGGCAGGTGTATCCTTATTGGGACCCCTGGGAGTGACCGGAATCGCCAAAGCAACTGTTGGTAATCTTGCATCAGGTGGAAATCTAACATTAAAATCCTCCGCTTCCCAGACAGCATTGATTGATGGCTCAGGTGCCGGAGAGGTAACAGGAAGCGTTACAATGGAGAGATACCTATCCTCAGCTTATGGGTACAAGTATCTCTGTTCTCCTTTTACAAGCGCCTCACTCTCCGCAACCTTGTCGGGAAATGCCACTATCCCAACATTCTATGCATATAACGAAGATAACTCTGCTTTGATAAATAGTGTATTGACCTATATTTCAGGTTGGGTATCCACACCTGTGACCGGTTTATCCCCAATGGCAGGTTATGCGGCCAACTTCGGAAATGGCGGTGGCACACAAACTTTTAGCATGACCGGAACTGTCAACAACGGAAGCATGTCTGCCAGCTTGTTAAACCACAACAGGACCTTTACCCAGGGATTTAATCTTGTCGGTAACCCCTACCCTTCCCCAATCAACTGGGATTTAGCCAGTAGGACCAATGTCGACAATGCCATCTATTTTTTCAATGCAAGTGGTGCGTCTGATCAATACAGCGGAGTTTACAACTCTTACATAAACGGGGTTTCCAGTGGAGGTTCAACAAATATTATCCCCTCCATGCAAGGATTTTTTGTTCATGTAACCAATGGAGCATACCCGGTGACTGGCAGCTTGGGTTTCTCCAACACAATGAGGACCAACGACCTAAATCCTACCTACAAGGCAGCGATATTTGATCAAAGGCCAGTCATGCGGTTTTCAGCCTCCTTCGATCTGCAAAATACCCTATCTGATGCTTATGTCATCTATTTAGACAACAAAACTACACGCAATTTTGACTCTCAGTACGATGCTTTAAAATTGATGAATACCGATATAGCGGTACCCAATATCTATGAAATAGCGGGCAACTCGCAAAATCTCTCCATCAGCGGAATGCCTCAACCTGTTGATTCTCTCACCAGAATACCTATTGGCATCAAGGCTTTGAAGGAAGGCTGGATGAATATCGTTGCCACTGATCTGTCAAAGTTACCCTCAGATCTCACCATTTATCTGGAGGATAAATCCAACAACGTTCGCCAGGATTTGAGAAAAGAGCCCAAATACAGATTTTATGCAAATATGGGTGAAACCAACAAACGTTTTGCGCTTGTTATGGCCATGGTTGGTTACAATTACAGTTCCGCAGCATCTGAAAAACTGTTTACACTTTCAAGAACTGCCGGCACTCTTCTGATCAAATCCAACCTTCTCGCCGGTGATGTTGGTGAATTAAGAATTACCAATATGCTAGGTCAAAATATATTGACAAAAAGTATTACATTTAATCAAACAATTGAAGTTGGCGCCGATTGGCAAAGCGGAGTATATGTTGTGACTTTGGTATCATCCGGGAGCAGCTATTCTGAGAAAACTATTATACGGCGAAAATGAGAAGTGCTAAAGAGATGTTTTGTAAAACTGTAAATAATACGCCAAATTTAACTCTCTTAAATAGAGGGTTGGTATCTCTTATTATTCTGATTAGTTTATTGCTTGTAAATGGTTCAGTGATGGCCCAGGAAAAACCACCAAAGCCTATCACTGTCACTGTCAGCACCTTGCAACATCTCAGCTTTGGCACTTTTATTCAGACGGGATCTTCCGGAACGGTAACCCTCAACCATTCCGGCGTTATAACACCGGCAGGCTCTGTTATTATTCCCTCGTTGGGATTTAATCCTCATGCTATTCCTACTCCTGCTCTTTTTGAAGTCACTGCCAACCCTGGTACATTGATCACCATACAAAACGGACCGCCGGCAACTTTAACGGGAAGCAATGGAGGTACGCTTACATTAACAATTGGACCTTCTAGTACAGGTACTCCTTTTATAACACAGAATCCAATTACCTATGTTTATGTCGGCGGAACACTCACGGTAGGATCCATGGCTGCCAATCCGGCCGGTAACTACACAGGTAGTTTTACCGTAACTTTTATTCAGCAATAGTTTTCTATTCGGCCTTTTTTGCTCCCTTTACTTGAAATATCAAAGTAAAAAAGAGACAAATGTCCTTGATTCAGGATACTTAACCAAACTGCGCTCGTCCGTTGCTCCATTTTTGTCCGGACTACATCCCAAATTCTTTTAATCCCAGGCTTTTTCACTTTGTTATCAACGTCAGATAGTTAATAACTCTTTGGCTCCGGCCCTGTGCGAAGGAGTTAAAAAAAATGGTAATGGGTAAATTCGCAGCTAAAGGGAAGTAAAATTTCCTTCCAAAATAAAAGTAACAATGCCCTTTAGTTGAATACAGCGGTATTACAACGATTTATCAATGCTTTCATCCGTTGCAGGTTGTCTCTATGCACCAGATGGATTTTTGTCGGCTTCGTACTTTCCTTGATCATTTCCCCGTATCATACTGAAGCTCAAGATGAACCAATTTATGACGAGATATCTGTTTTTCTTCAGGTGAAAGATATAGGTGGTATTGAAATACCCGCAGTCATTAAAGAAGATGTGGTTTACCTCCCAATCAAGGAGATTTTCGAGTTTCTGAAATTTAAAACAGATATATCCCAATCCATGGATTCCATCTCCGGATTCTTTGTAACAATCAAGGAGCCCTATCTGGTGGATTACAAAAATAACCGGATTCTTTTTCAGGGTAAGACATTTCCGCTCAAAAAAGGCGATCTAATCAAAACGGAGACCAATGTCTATTTGCTCTCAAGCTATTTTGGCGATATATTCGGATTAAACTGCAGATTCTCAGTCCGTACATTGTCTGTTTCGATGGAGACCAAACTGGAATTACCATCCATGCGGGAGAAAAGGCTTGAACAGATGCGCCAAAATATTAACAGGGTAACTGGAGAGGTAAAGGTAGATACAGTTATCAAACGTAATTATCCATTTTTCCACTTTGGAATGGCAGATTGGTCTGTCATTTCAACGCAACAAATTGGACAAAAGGAAGATACACGGATAAACCTGGCTTTGGGTTCTGTTATTGCCGGTGGTGAAGCCAATGTGATGATTAATTACAATACCAACGAAGTCTTTACAGAGAAGCAGCAATACTACTACCTTAAATATGTCAACAACAACCGCGCCTGGTTGCGTCAGGCTATTCTTGGCAAGATTGCAACGGATGCCATCTCTTCCATTTATAATCCGGTAGTTGGTCTGCGTCTGACCAACACTCCTACCACCTACCGGCGTTCTTTCGGCACTTATAATCTGAGCGATTATACGAGCCCAAACTGGATGGTTGAATTGTATGTCAACAATGTACTGGTCGACTATGTCAAAGCCGATGCTACAGGTTTCTTCAACTTTCAGGTACCTTTGGTATATGGAAATTCGTTTATTAAGCTTAAATTCTATGGCCCCTGGGGTGAAGAACGTTACAAAGAGCAGACGCTTACGATTCCTTTCAACTTCATGCCAACTAAAAAGCTGGAATATACCATTGGTGGCGGTTTGGTTGAAGATGGCAAAGGAACCATCTTTTCGAGGGGAAATCTAAACTATGGCCTCAGCAAAAGCATCACTATCGGCGGAGGTGTAGAGTATCTCTCGTCAGTCACATCTGGAACAATCATGCCATTTTTCACATTGGCAACCCGTCCCCTATCCAACCTCATCATTTCAGGAGAATATACCTATGGCGTCAGGGCCAAGGGAATTCTGAATTATCAACTTTTGAAAAATATTCAGATGGAGTTGAACTACACCAAATACCAACCTGGTCAAAAAGCAGTCAACTACAACTACCTCGAAGAAAGAAAAGCCATTATTACCGTACCAATAAAGAGTCAAAAATTGTCTCTTTATAATAGACTAACTTACAATCAAATAGTTATGCCTGGAACACAATATACTACGGCTGAGTGGTTGATTTCCGGAGCACTATTTGGGATTAATTCCAACCTGACCAATTATGCGATGTTCTCTCAACACAGCCAGCCCTACACATACAGCAATCTGGCCATGTCCTTCAGGTTGCCAAGAGGATATATGCTGATTCCGCAAACACAGTTCAACTATAGTCAGGGGAAATTCATTTCAGCAAGATTTGCTGTGGAGAAGTATCTTTTTAAGAATGGTTTTTTTTCTCTCTCCTACGAAAACAATTTTTTGGGCAACACCCAAATGGCCCAGTTCGGTTTCAGATACGATCTGCCTTATGCACAGACAGGATTTACCCTCAGGCAATCAAACGACGAAACCACTTTGATGGAGGTAGCCAGGGGAAGTCTTATTGCTGATGCCAAAACTAAATATTTTGGCGCCAACAATCGTGTGAGTGTGGGTAAAGGGGCACTGGTCTTCTCGCCATTCCTTGACTTGAACTGCAATGGCAAACGCGATCCGGGTGAACCGAAAGAGTATGATCTGAATATCCGCATCAGCGGTGGCAAACCATTTCAAAACGACCGTGATTCCACCATCAGGGTATTGGATTTGGAACCTTACACTGCCTACTTTGTCGAACTCGACCAAAATAGTTTTGACAATGTAGCCTGGAAACTCCTGAAAAAAACCATGAGTGTCGTTGTCGACCCAAATCAGTTTAAAATGATAGATGTTCCAATAGCCGTGGTTGGCGAAGTATCAGGGACTGTTAGCAAAAAGAGCAAGGGCGAAGATAGCGGTATTGGGCGTAT
>JBBIUJ010000112.1:0-11561 GCA_037440345.1 Prolixibacter sp. | reverse complement strand
TAAGAATAGCTGATGCAAAAGCTTTAAACATAAGTCCCGGAACAAAGGATTGGAACATAACGCTTCGTACCCATCCTTGAAAATTGAAATCATTATATAACGTCGAAGATAGTCGATAACCCAGGGGATTATCCATCCACATGAAAGAGGGTTTCAATTTATCATTTAGTACGTCAAACTGGTGATAAAGTCCGGCGCCGCCAATCGGTTTCTTTTCATAATAGTACCACATGGCAGCTATACTCTGACCAGCGCAATGCCCATTAGGTTCGATATAAGATCCGTAATTTACAAATTCCCAGTCGTCACGCCCGGGTATGAATCCTGAACTGATTATAACTGTATTTTCAAGTATACTCTCTGAAATGGTGGAAATAATCATATTTACTTTGGATTTAAACAATGTACCTGCTTTAAGGTTAATACTTCCAGACTTTAGGTCAGATCCCGACATGAAATGGCTTGAGGCAACAGTAATTGAAGTAGAAGAAAGCTTTAGCACCGGAACTCCTTCCAGTTTTCCAGTAAGTTCATCGTAGAAAAAAGCCATAGCAAATTGACCTGCCGGTAGAATTATCGGGATCGTAACCTGCATTGGAGTTGCAGAATAACCGCCGTCATAGGCAACTGTAATCATTGGAGAGACAGGGTTGAAGTTGAAACCCAACTGGTGACTTTTTATCTCAGCATAAGAAATATTAAAATTTTGGACGGATTGAAATGCATTGGCCGGAATAGATATTTCCATCCCATCAACCGGAGTGCCCGGTTTGGTAATTTTAATGCTTCCTCCGGATGTCACGATTGAGGTGGTGGCAACATCAACTGTTGTACCAATCACAACATTTTTCAAATTTTGAGTATTGTCCACAGAAGGGTCAGTACTAAGTTTTTCCTTCGGATCGCATGAAAAAAGCAGGACCAAATAAGTGATCAACAAAGCTGCTCCCGAATTATTTAAACATTTCATGGCATCTTACTTTGTGTGGTTATTGATGATCTGAATTGTTTGATTGTCAGTCGACTTAGAAAACTAAAGAACAGTTGATAAAACATCTAAGTTAATGTCTAAAATTCAATAAAAACATAGCCCATTCAGGTCATATTTTTTTGACAAGGAATCTGTTTCAGAATTAGCAAAAACTCTGGGCCTCGACAAGAGTACGATTAGCCGGACCGTTGACGGGCTCGTTAACGTAGGACTTGTGGACCGTACAATTCCGGTCGAGAACAGGCGTATGGCCGCCTTACGGCTTACAGAAGCGGGAGCACACATCTGTAATTCCATAAATTGCAGCAACGACAAAAATTTTTTTGATATTTTATCCGTTCTCACAGATGCAGAACAAGAAGAGCTGCATATCCTATTTGAAAAAATAACCAATCAAATGGTCAGGTTGCGTTCTTCATGCAGTTCCCAGGATAAGTAATGATACAAAAGCCGTGACTTTACAAAAGACAGCCTTTCCGGGTATTCGCCCGCTGGCGCGATTTTGCAAAACGTGCCTGTTGGGTTGGTTTTTTGCGCCGAAAATTATGTTTACCGCATGCTATCAATTATGCCGGTGAAAATGGAGTATTGGAAGTATTTTTTATTGAATAAATGACTGGTATTGAAATATATAATGCTTAACTCGTTCGGGCGCGGATTAAAAATCCGCGCCAGCGGAGGGGTAAAAAAATACCTTGAAGGTTTTGAAAACCTTCAAGGTATTTTTTTAATATTCTTCCGCCGGTATCAAATTCAACTCCTCTTTGCTGAATACCGGTCCATCTTTGCAGATGTACAGCTTACCAACATTGCATCTTCCGCATTTGCCAACACCACATTTCATCCGGTTTTCGAGGGTTGTAAAAATCTGGTCATCTTTGAAACCAAGCTTTTCGAGTACAGGGAAGGTAAATTTGATCATGATCGGGGGGCCGCAAACGATGGCGATGGTATTTTCAGCAGTTGGGGCAACCTTTTCCACAATCGTTGGAACAAAGCCTATCTCTCCCGTCCAGCCGGAATTTTCGCCACCCGGATCCACGGTAGTGACCATCCTTACATCCGGACGATCCGACCATTCTTTCAGTTCTGATTTGTAAACCAGATCATTGACCGTTTTAGCGCCATAAACGATGGTGATATCCTTGAAATTTTCGCGCAGGTCAAGGGCGTTCCAGATGACGCAACGCATCGGTGGCAAGGCAATACCGCCGGCAATGAAGAGCAGGTTCTTCCCCTTCCACTCCTCCATTGGGAAGACATTGCCATATGGGCCACGGAAACCCATGGTACTCCCCTCTTCGAGTGAAGCCAACCCTGAAGTTACCCGGCCGGTATCCCGGAAGGTACATTCGATGTATCCCTTTCTTGTGGGGGAGGAGGCAATGCAGAAGGTGGATTCACCTTCACCGAAAGCAGAGTATTCTCCAAACTGCCCGGCTTTAAACTCAAAGGTTTCGGCCTCCTTCTCATCCTGAAATTTTAATCTGTATGTTTTTACGCCTGGGGCCTCTTTGATGACCTTTTCGATGGTCATCAAGTAAGGAAGGTATGTATTTCGCTCGCTCATTGTTTCGCAATTGAAGTGATGTGTTCCAATATATTCATGTCAACGGGACAGGCACGAGAACAGCGACCGCATCCCGTACAACCTACGACGCTTAGTCTTTCCGGCATGTAGGAAAATTTGTGAAGGATTCGCTGACGCCACCGCTGACTCTGGCGCTCACGGGGGTTGTGTCCCGAAGTATGTAGGGTAAACAAAGCAAATCCACAGGCATCCCAACAGCGGATACGCCTGCCTTTTGAACCATGGGCATCTTCCTGAATGTCGAAACAGGCGCATGTCGGACAGACGAAAGCACAGGTGCCGCAACCAAGGCAACGCTCCGACTGCTCCTTCCAGACAGTGCTGTTAAATGCCTTGTTCAGTTTGGCATTGACCTCTTCCAGATTAAACCTTGCAGGCAGATCGACAAGGTATTTATCCTTTTTCACGCCTTTGTCCAACTCAAAAGCGGCAGGCAGAAGGGCTGCCAGTGCTTCACCTTTGGCAGTCAAAATTTCGGCGATGGCCCCTCCTTCAGGAAGCATGGTCAGTTGAATATCGCTGCCAGCCGTATTGCCCGGGCCCCCGTTTACGCTGGTGCAAAAGCAACTCTCATCGGCTGCTGCGCAACTAAACGATATTACTGAAGTTTTGGCCAAATGGGCATTGTGCAACTTGTCTGCCGTATCCCAGTTGAAAATGGCCGAAAGTGGCTTAAAGCCTGCAGCATCACAGGGATGAACCTTCCAGAGTACCGTTTCAGGAACACTTTCCGGATCAAAGTCTGTCAAATTGACCTTGCCGTTCACTTTCTCGTACGAAAACAACACTTCCGCCTTCGGATACACGGAGGCTTTAATTGATTGGGTCGTCTGAATGTATTCGTCTGCAACTTCACTAAGTTTTTTAACAGTCTTAAAATCAACCTGTCCACGCGAGTTCACGGGCGCAAAGACCCGTTTACCGCTTGAAACAATTGCATCGAACCATTGTTCTATCCCGCTATGACTTATGTATTTTGTTTCCATGGTACTTATCGTATAAATTGCTCCCTGTCATCCAGTTTCCAGGTCGAAAGGGCATTGCCTTGTTTGGCCGGCTGACCGGGTACATAACCAAATTCCGGCGCCATATCCTCCATCATCTTCCTGGTAATCAAATCAATCGGAATACCTACCGGACAAGCATCCCCACAGGCGCCGCAGGCAGTACATCGTCCCACCATGTGCATGGCCCTGTTGATATGCCACTCCATATTGGCCAAAGGCGCTGGCCATGGGTTGATCCATTGCGGCCGGTTTACCTCCACAACACACTTCGAACAGTAGCAAAGCGGGCAAGCCGAGCGGCAGGCATAACATTTGAAGCAATGCGACATCTCTTCCATCCAGAATTTCCATCGCTCCTCCCGGGACATTCCCTCAATTTTGGAAAGTAATTCCTGCTCCCGTTCTCCGCGTTTCAACTCAAACTGTGCGACATATGCCGCTATCTCGTCGAAAGTTGTAAATTCCTGTAACTCTCCGCTCAAATCAATGGTAAGGACAAGGAGTTTCTCCTCGCTCAGCTGGTTTTCTACAAACAATTGCATGATGCTGCGCAATGTTGAAATAGGTGCAGTTACCGCGAAGCGCTCCTTTCCAACCAACTCCTTCTTGGTAATATAGACTGCCAGATTGTGGATACAACGGCTATCAAAGATCAATCTTTCAGCGCTTTCACTGTTTCTGCAAAAGAGGGGACGAGGTCGTTTGGTTCCCTCTTCATAACCGATCACCAGCGAGACAACTCCTTGTGAAAGCAACTCGGCGGCCCTTTCCCTAAGCTTCTTCATTGTATCCCTCCTTCTCTAAATAGTCGGCAACCTTTTGATATTCGGTATATGGCCCAAGGGCTCGGATATCTGCAACCGTGTTGTTGACAAGATCTGCCCATTTGGAACCTTCGGCAGCAGAGACCCAGGAGTATTGAATCCGACGGATGTCAACTCCCATCAGGTCAAGGACCGACCGGAAGGCGATCCAACGACGACGTGCATGGAAATTTCCGCTTGTATAGTGGCAATCATTTGGATGACAGCCCGAAACGATCACTCCATCGGCACCTTGTGCAAAAGATTTTAGCAACAATAGGAAATCTATTCGTCCGGTACATGGAAAGCGGACAATCTTCACGTTGGTGGCATATTTCAGCCTGCTTGTACCCGTTAAATCGGCTCCGGCATAAGTACACCAGTTGCAGACGAATGCAATTATTTTGGGTTCAAAATCAGTATTACTACTCATTATCTGTTAGTTAGTCGTTTAATAATGACATCACTTCGGCGTATACCTGCTCATTGGTATACCCCTGAATATCGATGGATTTGGAGCGACAGAACGCGACGCAGGTACCACAACCCTGACACAGTCCCTGGTTAACACGGGCTATGGTCCGGATCAAACTGCCATCTCGCCCTTTGATCTCTTCGTGCTCGATGGCATTGTACGGACAAGCTGTTTCGCACATGAAACAACCCACGCAAGTACTGTAAAGTGGTGGCGCCAAACGGTTAACTACGGCCACAACCGGTTCCCTCACCAATTCATCGTTGGAAAAGAGGGCGGCAACTTTCACGGCGGCCCCGGAAGCCATTCCGACTGTCTCCGGGATATCTTTGGGCGCCTGACAGGCGCCGGCCAAATATATTCCGGCAGTATTGGTTTCAACAGGCTTGAGTTTGGGATGGGCTTCGGCAAAGAAGTGATATGGATCGTAGGATACATGTAATTTCTGGGCGAGCTGCTCAGAACCGCAGTTGGCTACACCTGCAGTCGCGAGCACAACCATATCTGCTTCAATTTCGACTTGCTCTCCGCCAAGAAGCGTATCAACACCCTTGACAATCAGCTTGCCATTCTTTTCATAGACCCGGGCTACCCTGCCGCGCACATAATTGACGGTATCCTCCTCGATGGCCCTGCGAACGAACTCTTCGTAGTTTTTACCGCCTGCGCGGATATCCATATAGAATACAGTCGACTCGCCATCGTGTACCTTGTGCTGATACAGCATGGCATGTTTAGCCGTGTACATACAGCAAATCTTTGAGCAATAAGGAATTCCCTTAGCAGGATCCCTTGATCCGGCACAAGCTATAAAGACAATTTTCTTTGGTACTGCCCCATCCGACGGACGGCGAATCTCACCGAATGTTGGACCGGATGCGGATGCCAACCGTTCAAACTGTAAGCCGGTCAGCACGTCTTTGTATTGTCCGTACCCATATTCGGGGAAGAAATCGGTGCCCTTCACGTCAAATCCGGTGGCAAGCACTACCGCGCCTACCTCTTCCGTGATGATTTCATCCTCCTTGTCCCATTCAATCGATCCTACCTGGCAGGTCTTTTCGCAAATTTTGCAGGCTCCCCGCTTGTAATAATTGCAATTGGCCCGGTCAATCACCGGTTTATTCGGAACAGCCTGCGGAAACGGAACATAAATTGCTGTTCTGGTTCCCAATCCGGCATTGAATTCACTTGGAATTTTTTTGACCGGACATTTTTGGATGCAGGCGCCACAACCCGTACAGGTCGAGTAATTCACACTTTTGGCCTTGAGCCTTATCTTCGCTTTAAAATTTCCGATGAACCCCTCCAGGCTCTCCAGCTCCGCATAGGTGTACAACTTAATATTTGGATGTTGTGCCACCTCCACCATCCTTGGAGTCAGGATACATTGTGAACAGTCGAGTGTTGGAAAAGTCTCCGATAACTGCGACATGTGTCCGCCAATCGAAGGGTCCTTTTCTATCAATAATACTTTATGACCGGTATTGGCAATATCCAGACTGGCCTGAATCCCGGCAATCCCGCCACCAATGACCAACGCTCTTTTGGTTACAGGTACTTTGATCGAGTCGAGCGGTTTGTTCTTCTTCACCTTCTCGACCAGCATCTTTACTAGATCGATGGCCTTTTCGGTTGTCTCTTCACTCTTTTCGTGTACCCAGGAGCAGTGTTCGCGAAGGTTGGCCATTTCGCACAGGTAGGGGTTTAATCCCGCTTCGGCGCATGCCCTCCGAAAGGTTGGCTCATGCATGCGGGGCGAACAGGCGCCAACGACTACCCCGTCCAGGCCATATTTTTTAACAGCCTCCTTGATGAATGTTTGTCCGGGATCCGAACACATGTACTTGTAGTCAATGGCGTGTGCAACGCCTTCCATACCGCCGATCTCCCGAGCAACACGCTCTACATCGACGGTGGCGCTGATATTTTCACCGCAGTGACAAATAAATACTCCAATCTTTGACATAGTATTAAAGTTCTACGGTTACAAAATGACGTTTCAATCCCAACTCCTGAGCAGATAAGCCCAAAGCCAATCCAATGGCCTGGGTAATATAAATTACCGGGATATCGCTTGGTGTTTGAAGGGTTTTATTGATGGTCCCTCGTCGCATATCAAGGTTCGACTGGCACATCGGACAGGCGACAATCAAGGCCTCGGCTCCCCTGTCAGCCGCATCTTTCAGTATATTTCCGGAAAGTTTGGCAACCAGGTCCGTTCGGGAAACTGAAAAACCAGCACCACAGCATTCTGTCTTGAAGGCCCAATCCAATGTGGTACCTCCGGCCATCCTGATCATGGTGTCCATACTTTGTGGATCTTCCACCCTGTCAAATTTGAGAATGGAATGGGGCCGAACCAGCAGACAACCATAATAGCAGGCTACTTTGTGGGCAAATGGCCGGGTGATTTTGGCTTTGATGTTCTCCGCACCATACATTTCGAGAAGTTGCAAAACATTGATGATTCTGGAACTTCCCTGGTAAGGCATTTTTAGAATATCGATAACCCTCGAACGTTTTGTATCATCTTCCAGTTCGTGTTGGGTTACTTTTAAACGGTTATAGCAGGCGGCACACGGAACAACAACCTCTGCAAGACCCTGCTTTTCTGCCATTGCCATAATTCTTGCCGGAAGCGATAAGGATAACTCTTCATTCATCGCATGGGCTGCAGTGGCGCCACAACAATTCCAGTCGTTTATCTCAATAAGTTCGATGCCCAATGCTTTTGCTACCGCGACGACCGACTCATTGTATTCCCTGGAGGAGCCGGTTAGGGAACAACCCGGGTAAAATCCTATCTTCATTTGTTATCAGTCTTAGCGTTTTCAATAGTTTGACCAAAAATTCGCTTCATACTCCTTCTGTCTTTAATCTTTTCAGGCAAAAGATGTAATTTGCCTTTCAGGTACATTGAAGGTGCAATGGAAAGATCCTGAAGGAAATTGAATGTCCGGAATTTATAGGAGAGTACCAGTCCCATTTCATACAATCGACCGGTGTTTTTGATTGAATCAAGAAAAGAGCGGTGAAAAGCAATGATGGGTTTGGAATCAGGATGCAGTTTATTTTCTTTGATTGCTTGAGTCCTAAGGTAATCCATCATTTTGGGAATATCGATCTCCATTGGACAACGACCCAAACAATTCTCACAATTCAGACAAAGCCAGATTGAGTTTGAATTGAGTACTTTGTCCAAATTTGGTTTGGTACCGGTTTGAAGTAAACGCATAAGATAACTAGGAGGATAATTCATCTCCGAAGCAAGAACACAACCCGCCGTACACTTGCCACACTGGTAGCAGCGCATCACTTCCACCCCTGTATGTGACTGTAAATCTGACACTTTATTTGTATGTCCCATTCTGTTTCATATATAGTTACATTCCTTCATAAGATCCTCTAAAGGTAAAAATTAAGTTTCATGATACTAAAGTGTTAACCTTAAAATCTTTCTAAATTAAAGTCCAATGTTCGATTATTTGTAAAACGGTTTTTTGCCAAAAAATTCATTTCTTTGTCTAAGATTACAGGCATTACCTAACTTCACAGAATAGAAGAAACAAAAAACACAACGCCCCAGTTATATGGAATCAATCGGATTTATTCAATGGTGTCTCGACAACTTAAATTACTGGACGATAACTCTTTTAATGGCTATTGAAAGTTCTGTAATTCCCTTACCCTCCGAATTGGTTGTGCCTCCTGCTGCGTACAAAGCAGCTGCGGGGGAGCTAAATATTTACCTGGTCGTTTTCTTTTCAACCCTGGGTGCTTTAATCGGTTCTGTTACTAACTATTTTCTTGCCATTTTTATCGGAAGGCCAATTGTCTACAAATTCGCCAATAGCCGTTTGGGACACATGATGCTGATTGATGAGGATGCTGTCAGAAAGACGGAGGCATTTTTCGAAAGAAACGGTGCCATTTCCATCTTTACCGGACGATTGCTTCCGGGAGTCCGACACCTTATCTCTATTCCAGCTGGATTAGCAAGAATGAATTTGGCTAAATTCATTTTCTATACGACGCTGGGCGCAGGTATTTGGAACATCATACTGGCTACCATCGGCTATTCCCTTGAGTCGGTAGTGCCCAAAGAGATGCTCATGACGAAGGTGATGGAATACAGCAGGCATATCTCTACAGGATTGATAATATTTGGAATCCTGGTTTTTGGGTTTATTGTGTACAAGGCGCTGCAAAAGAGCAAGTAATCTTCTGAAAGAATGAGTTAGCTTTGTGCTGGGAGTGGTTTTATCAATTACCTAATAATGAAAGCAAAATAAAACTGGAATAATTTTTTAATAAATTGAATTATATATAGTTAACATCTTCCAATATGCATTCAGACCAAGTGATTTTCTTTGTTGATGATATGAATAATGATAAGACTTTCGGATATACCAATAACACATCAACTGTAAATTACAATCTTTCTTTATTGTCCGAACATTCTGAATTCAGAAACTTTGATAAAACTGTGGAGAACTCAAAAAACGGATTGACAACATTGTTCCCTATTGGAAGATTTATTGTAATTCTTAGAACTAGTAAGGACAAAGAGAAAAGAGAAATGATCTTGTTGGATTTTAGAGCGGATTATTCCACCATTGATAAACTGGCAGACATATTTTCAGACAGCATCACCTTAAATTTTAAAAAAATAAAATATCACTGGGATGAGGTTTTTACAGACAAATTGGAAAATTTTGTCGTACTGGCCCACTCAGGAAATTGAACCTAAAAATCAAACCTAAAGCAAAAAAAGTTAAAATTGGAAGAGATGCAGTATCCGGAAAGTCCATTTCCGTAAAAGAGGTTGAGAAATAAAAAGGTACAGCCGTTGTTGAGACAATAAAGAAACTTGCTAAAAAGTAAAAAAGAAACTATTCAAGATTCTCAATTTTAAAGGCATATGGATTTACTACGGGCAAAATTGCACCATGCAAATAGGTGCCCTTCAGAAATGAGTACATTATCCCTCTGCTTGTGGATATAGCAACAGAATTTAAACTCACTCTAAAATCCTCTGGTAAATCGGGTTTACCTGTTTTCTTATCCCAATAACTTTCGAGATTTTCAACGGTATAAATAAATCCTGATTTAAGATTTGCAAGCTGTTGATCTCTTTTGTCAGTCCAAATCTCGATGCCACAGGTAACATTAATAAGACATTCTTTGAGACTAATCCTTTGTTCAAGCGAAATGTCATATTGATAAACTGTAGTTCCTTCAATTGAAACATTAGATCTATGAATGTTAGATTCCAGAATTTCAATCGTCTTAATCCTAAAAGCGAGAGGTTTGGGTAATTTTGATTTCGTCATGAATTTTGATTTAGAGGAACGCATTTGTCTATTAATGGTTCATTTGGAGTTCTATTACTTGCCGTAAACAATTTTTGATTGTTGACAAACATGCCCGTAAAACAATCAATCTCTGACCTACTATCCACTGATATAGTATAATAAACAACTACGGGCGTTTTCTTTTCATTAAGATCTAACAATTGAATTCCTAAAGCATGTTCTAGTTCCACCAAAGTGTCAGAAGTAAAATTGTGAGTCCCTGAAAGCCATTTTGTTACTAATGAAGGACTTACCTTTTCTATTGCTTTTAATAAATCTGAGTTGTTCCATCCTTTGGCCTTCATCCCATCAGCAATTTTTGCAGCTAAAAGCATTTTTGCGTCAATTTTTGCTTGTTCCACAGGTGTAATTGATGCTAACAATTCTTCAAGTAAATTGCCCTTTTTCATTTCCATATTATTCGTTTTCTTCATTCTCAAAATCAAAGTCTCCTGTAAAGTCAAGAGCATCATCGATGTATCTTATTTCGTGATTTTTAATTCTTTCTGTGATTCTACTTGACAGCCATTTCATAAAAGCATTCGTTTCCAAGAGTTTGACATCTTGCTGTAATGCTCTTACTTTTTTAGGACCTCCATCTCCAATTATTATTATTTGCAATCCATATCTGATGCAATATAATCGTAATTTACTTTTCTTCTTATCATAAAGGGCACACACGCCATCTCCAAGTGCTCCTTCATCATGTCTAAAAAACCCATACCTAGCTCCTGTAGTATGACCGATAGTATATAAACGTCCAATAATATCTTTTGTTTCACTTATAAATGAATTTTTATTCGCATTTACGAATTTTTCAAGAAAGGTTTCGTCGTCTCCATATCGAACTACCGAATAAACCGAGGCTTTATTCCCGCTAAATTGAAGCAGTTTAACAATTGAATATCTCATTGATTAGTTGGATTTACAATGATACACATTTTACCTATAAGTAAAATGTGTTATTAAACATGTAATTGTTATCTTTCTGTTAATACAAAATTAAGGAATACTACCTACAAAATCAAATCCAGTTTATATGCGTAGAGAGAGAGGAATTACCTGCCGGTGATCCCTGGAGGGGAAGCTAAACCAATTGAAAGCCCGTTTCGTAAACTCAACGTTTTTTTATTAGCCCTCAAAACCTTTTCACCTGCGGTGAAGGTTTTGAGGGCTAATAAAAAAACCTCGCTTTCGCGAGGCTTTCAATTGGTTGCGGAGAGAGAGGGATTCGAACCCTCGGTACCCTTTAGAGGTACACACGCTTTCCAGGCGTGCCAATTAAACCACTCTTGCATCTCTCCAAATTCCTATTTTTAAAGGAATGACAAAAGTAG
>JBBIUJ010000111.1:0-11592 GCA_037440345.1 Prolixibacter sp. | reverse complement strand
TATCCTCCGTATTAAGGTTTTCATCTGGCAGACTTGCACCAAAAGAAGTTGGAAGAGACTGATTTCTTTTTGCCGGTAGGCCTGAATTTCTTCTGTAAAATACATCAATTTCTCCATACAATTTTTTTTGCCACATCGAGAAATCTAACCCGAAGTTATAAATGGTAGCCCTGGTCCAAATTAAATCAGGATTAGGTAAATTTGTAGCAAACAACCCACTGACAGTTTGATCTCCAAACTCGTAACCACTACCAAAACTGCGTACATTTGTATAACCAGTAAGGTATTGGAAAGATGCCGATGCATCACTTCCCATTTGCCCGAAATTTGTTCTAAGTTTCAAATTATCGAAAATCCCAGATCCCTTATAAAATCTTCTTCTGACATTCTCCATCCTAGTGAAATTGAGGGAAAGAAAGCCCATCTATGTGCTGGAGGAAACTTAGCAGAAGCATCCGCGCGAAAAGTAGATTCGAGTAAGTATTTATCTTTATAGGAATAGTTTAGTCTTCCAACATAGCTTGCACGCCCCATTTCGGCTGCTCCACCTGAAGTGGTAATATTTCCAGAAGCTGCACTAAGTTGATCGATTTCTGTAGTCAGAAACCCAGTTCTGTTTACTCTGAAATTATCAGAATAATAACTGTTGACTTCATAGAGTATAATAGCCGATAGATGATGAGCTTGATTAAACGTTCGATCATAGTTTAAAGAAAACTGTCCTGACATATCTCTGTTGCGACTATTCCTGAGTTCCAGATTTGTCGCTGCTTTTGAATCATATACTTTCGTATAAGTGTCATCTTCTGGCGAATAATTATAACCTTCGATACCTCTAGAAAATAACTTCTGTAAAGCATCGTATTTGCGATAATTACCTAATATCTTAACTGATAAACCTGGTATCGGTTTTATTTTATAGGTAAGTGCCAGTGTACTATTTATCTGCGAAGTTTCTGTATCGTCGTAACCTGCAATATCGCGGTTGACCACAGCATATAACGGAATAGCTGCCTCAACATAAGGCAATTTGGATGGATCAGGGAAGTGGGCTACTTTTGTTGGGTTCGCAAACCATAAATCCTGAAAAAGGTAAGGATACTCTGAGGTTTCAGAACGAAACGCATAATTTAAATGCCGCTCATTGGCCTGAATGTTCAATTGCATATCAAGGCTTTCCGTAAGTTTCATATCAATATTGGAAATAAGATTAAATCTCTGGTAATTACCACCATTCCCTTTCCACATTGTTGCTTGATTTAAGCCCCCAAGCAACCCATAAAATTTGATTTTTTCACTCCCCCCTCTTACCGAAAGATTATGCTCCTGTTGTGGGGCCCATTCCCTGACAGTTTCTTTAACCCAATCTGTATTTGGGTAATTCCAAGGATCACTTCCATCGTAATATTTTTGTATTTCTGCCTCGCTATATGGGGCAGTTTCTGCTGACTTTTCCTGATGCAAATGTGCTTCTCGCTTTAATGTGGCGAACTGACCAGCATTAACCTTCTTTGGGAAATTGGTATAACTTTGTCCTGTAAACGAAGTATTTAGTGTAAATTCTGTTTTCCCGACACCGCCTCGTTTGGTACTTACTAAAAGTACGCCGTTACTTGCCCGAGAACCGTATATTGCAGCAGCCCCATCTTTAAGTACATCAATAGACTCAATACTTGACGGATCTAGTCCGTCCAAGCTTCCTTCAACACCATCAACAATTACTAAAGGAGAACCAAAGCCTCGAATGTTTATTGTAGCGCCATCTTGTCCAGGTAATCCTTGCGTTTGTTTAGTTATAACTCCTGCCAGCCGACCATTCAGTGTGTTGGACGTACTGGCAACAGGGGCTTGCACCAGTTTCTCACCATGTACAGATGAGATAGATCCCGTAATGGCAGTTCGCTTCTGGAAACCATAGCCAACCGCAACAACTTCCTCAATCCCAACAGACTCTTCCTGCATTTTTACATTAATTATGCTTTTGCCTGATAAGGCTACTTCTTGCGTTTTCAGTCCAACGAACGAGAATATCAAAATTGCATTTTCTTTAACACTTGCAATAGTGTAATTTCCGTCTGCATCAGTAATTGTTCCAACTGTTGTACCTTTTATTATCACGGTTACTCCTGGAAGTGGTCCTCCTGAAGAATCCGTAACTTTACCAGTGATGGACTTTGGCTGCTGGATAGATATCTCTGATGAAGCGGCATTTGAGATTACGATCAAATTGTTTGAAAGAACCTGGTATTCAATTTTATTATCTTTAGTAAGTTCTTTCAGAATCTGATCGACGGTTCCTTTCATGTTAATGGAAACATTTTGTATTGAATCAATAGTATTGTCCCGAAACAAAAACCGGAGGTCACTTTGTTTTTCAATTGCTTCAAAAACTTCACGCAACGTGACTTCTTTGAGCGACAAATCCAACTTTGTGTTTTGCGAATAAGTAGTTGCACTTAACTGGCAAAAACCTATAAACAACAAGAAGACCGTTATTTTCATAGTTCTTAATAATCTTTGAATACCATGTTTATAATAGGTATCCTTTAATAACTTTTTTTTCATAAATTTGTATTGTTGATGATTATACTTCAATGAATGGATCTCGGGAAAAGGTCATTCATTTTAATCTCACTCTAGCCGGGAATTGCTGTAACTTTTCCCGGTTTTTTGTTTAGTCAGGTTTGTATGTTTATCCCATAGGCAATCTATTTAGTTTATTGTTATATTACCTTTCGTGAATTTAAAAGAAAACGGCACAGATATTTTTAATGCTTCCAGGGCTTGTTCAATGGATTCGTTTTCGAAAGCACCTGTTACCCTTTCTTCATACAGTTTTTTGTTTTCGACTGTAATGTGAACATTGTACCACCGTTCCATTTTTACCGTCAGATCTCCAAATTTTTCTCTTCTGAAAACAAATTTTCCATTTTTCCATGAAGAATATAGCTCTGTGTCAATATTCTCCGTCACAACAAATTGTTGCGCTCCCGCGCGATCTCTAATATCTTTTATAAAAGTCGCCTTTTCTTTAGGTTTAAGTTGTAATATCTGGTTTGATCCCTTTTTATTGATATTAATCAACCCTTCAACCAAGGTTGTTTCTACCAGGTTTTCTTCCGGATACGATTTTACATTAAAACTTGTTCCCAACACCTTAATATCCACATCATTAGTGTGGACAAAAAATGGAACCTGCTTATTCTTTTCTACATCAAAAAATGCTTCACCTGTAAGGTAAATATCCCGTTTGGTTCGGTCAAATATTGTTGGATAGCGCACTTCACTCCCTGAGTTTAACCATACTTTCGTACCATCTGAAAGTTCGATTTCAGCTTTTGAGCCTAACGGGGCTTTCACATAAATTTCTTTACTCGTAAAGATGCCTTGTTGTGGTTTGGGTTGAATAAAGTATATGGTCAAGCCACCCAATAAATATGCTATTGCAACTATTGCTGCAATTTTTAATACTGCTTGAAATATCACTTGCCTTGGTTTTTTCGTAATCTTTTTATAAATTGTATCCCAGGCATATTCCTGATTAATTTTATAATAGTCTCCAACGCCTTTTGAGTTTTTCCATAACCGCTCTATTTGGAGAAATATTTTTTGGTTTTGGGGAGAATAATTTATCCAATCCTGAAAAATCATATTTTCGGATTCGGAAGTTTCATTGTTCAAAACTTTAAAAATTAATTCATCTGGTATGTTTTCCGTGTTTTTCATTTTCGTTCTTTCAAATTTATGACAACAAACTTTTATTTTAGGACTACTTATTTTTTGATTTTTTTGATTTTATTTGGAAATAATGATCATGTAATGAATTTAAAACACGCATAGAAAATTGTTTATCAAAAAGATATATTATCCGAATGATGCAATTTTTCATAGTATTTCAACAATAAATAGGGAAAGTGGTGAATGAAGATGAGAGGTGTTACCTCTTGCCATTTAGAAGTTTATTTGAAATCATAAAAACCTAAAAAAATACGCTATTAGTAATATAACTTCATTCTTTTCGAGTACCTGGCGAATATGTTTAAGCGCACTGACCAATTGATTCTTTATCGTGTTTTTAGAAATCGACAATTCCAGTGATATCTCTTCAAATGTTTTTCCGTCAAATCTGCTCAATTCGAAGATTTGTTTGCAGCGAGGCGGAAGAGACTGAATTGTTTGGTAAACCAATTGGTTTATTTCCTCTTCTTCTAATTTGTCATGAAAAAAGTTATCTGTTGAAACGCTTTCGACATGCATTTTATATTTTTCTTTTACACCCTGATGTTTTAAATAATTCAGACATTCATTCCTTACTGACTGAAAAAAATATGACTTGACAGAAGTCTCTACCTGCACTTCCTGTCTTTGTTCCCAAAACTTGACAAATAATTCCTGAACAATGTCTTCAGCAACTGCAAGGTCGAGTACATATTTTTTTGCAAAAGAGCATAAAGGCTTATAATACAGATTGAATAGAGTTTTATAAGCATCAACAGAACCGTCTTTAAACTGGTAAGTTAGAAATTCGTGCTTTCTTTCACCCATTATTCTGGATTTATAGAAATGAAATTATTATGGGACGAAGTTATTAAATAAACTTTGTCTCCTTTGGTTACATAGCACCGCTGACTATTTTTTCCCATTAAATTGAAAGTAAACCTGGGCTTCAATCGAAATTTCAAAATTTATCACAGTCCTTTAAACCGTTTCCTATACTCGTTTGGGGTTACTCCTGTCGTTTTCCGAAACTGCTTATTGAAATGGCTCAGGTTATTGAACCCACTGTCCAGACAAACTTCCAGAATACTCAGGCTTGGGTCCATCAGCAGTTTGCATGCAAATTCAACCTTGATTTTGTTCAGGCATTCAAAAATGGTTATTCCCATATTTTGCTTAAAGAACCTGCACAATGATCCTTCGGCCATACTGACCAAATCTGCCAACTGCTTCAAGTCAACCTCTTCACGGTAATTGTTCATTAAATATTCATGAATCGTTGCTATCCGTTTATTTCCAGTGACGAACCTGGTTTTAAGATATTCTTTGCTGGCCAATTGAATCAGTGAATCGCTGCTGCCAATGATGTCCATGATCCTTAAAAAATGGAGCATCCGTTCAAAGCCCTTCAAATAAGGCATCTGAAGCATCAGTTCACTCACTTCATTGAGTGTCTGGCCTACAATATGGATACCATGTTCCGATAACGAAAGGGCTTTGGCGACATGACTAAATTCAGGAAGGGCAAGCAACTGTGAACAAAGCACCTTTTCAGTAAACTGAAGGAAGACCATTTCAAGGGTACGGTTTGACCATATTCCCTGTCCCTTATCTGCAATCCACACGTGAGGCAGGTTTTTACCCAGAAATACCAAATCGCCCGGCTGAAATTCTTCTATAGAATCGGCAACAATCCGCTTGCCTGAACCTTCGGTAATGAAACTGATTTCGTAGTTATTGTGGTAATGCCAGGTGCTTTTCTCCAGGTTATCCTGAAAAATACCGATAAAAAAGGATTCGTCTTCTTTTAGAATGATTTGTTCAAAATGGGCTGACATAGTGGTAAATATTGTACGAAAAGTATATAAAATGTGAATATCGCATCAAATATAGTAAAAATAGAGGTAGATTTTATGACCATTTAGTAGCTATGTTTGTTTCGAATATTTTAATAACGAACCATTAATATCTATAACGATGAATGAAATACTCGAAAAACTATTGGAAGCCGTTGAATTAGGAAAAGTAGATTTAAAATCACCGTTCCCTCCGCAATTGCGTGGAATGGATGGCGCCCTTGAACTTACCGTGAAAGCGCTCGAAGCCGGTGTCGGCCCACAACAAATACTTGAAAATGCATTAGTCCCGGCAATGGACCGGGTAGGTAAGAAGTTCTCTGAAAACAAAATCTTTGTGCCCCAGATGCTGATGTCAGCCAAAGCGATGGGCGCTTCAATGACCCAGTTGAAGCCTTTTTTTACTTCCGGTGAAATTAAAACCAAGGGAACCTTCATTATCGGAACCGTTAAAGGGGACTTGCATGACATTGGGAAAAACCTGGTAGCCATGATGGTGGAAGGCGCCGGATGGACAGTTATCGACCTTGGCGTTGATGTTTCTTCCTCAAAGTATCTGGAAGCGCTGAGCAGTAATCCTGGCGCGGTCGTCGCTTTATCGGCACTTTTAACTACTACAATGGTTAATATGGGAGAAATTGTGGCTGATATTAAAGCACAAATGCCTGGAGCCAAAGTCTTTATTGGCGGTGCACCGGTCAATAATGAATTCTGCCAGAAAATCGGCGCTGATTTTTACGCTCCCGATCCACAGGGTGTGGTTGAACATCTGGGTAAACTGGCCTCTTAAACCCATTTTATCTACTCATTTTTTACAATCGATTTGACAGGGTCTTGAAATCAAGACTTTACGGCTTTGTCATCTCTAAGCCGAAGGAATTATATCATTGTAATGCATTAATAAATAAGAATATAAATAAAACATGATAAGCATTAAGAGTTGGATAAATCAGCAAATCAGTAATAAAGAAAGAATTGCGATTCCGATTATGACACACCCCGGAATTGAAATGATCGGTAAAAAAGTGAAAGATGCGGTACAAAATGGGGAGGTGCATGCACAGGCCATAAAAAAGCTAAACGAAGTTTACCCGGTTGCCTCGAAAACGGTTATTATGGATTTAACCTTGGAAGCAGAAGCTTTCGGATGCCAAATTGAATTTCAGGAAAACGATATGCCGCATATCCTGGGAAGATTAGTCTCGAATGCTGATGAAATCGAACACCTGAAGGTTCCCGAATTAAGTGCCGGACGCGTTTCGCAATACCTAACAGCAAATAGATTAACAGTAGAGTGTACTAAAGATAAACCTGTTTTTGCAGGCGTTATTGGACCATTCTCACTCGCCGGAAGATTGTTTGACATGTCGGAAATAATGGTTGCATGTTACACAGAACCGGATGCAATTACTTGTTTACTTGAGAAATGCACCGAGTTTATCCTGAAATATTGTAAAGAGTTAAAACATATCGGCTGTTCCGGGGTGGTTATTGCCGAACCGGCTGCTGGCCTTCTGTCTAATGAAGATTGTCAGTACTTTTCCTCAGAATATGTAAAAAAGATTGTGGATGTCGTTCAGGACGATACATTTTTGGTTATTCTGCACAATTGCGGTAATCAGGGACATTGTACTGAAGCCATGTTAAACTCGGGAGCCAATGCCTATCATTTTGGCAATGCTATTGATATGGTGGAAACCTTGAAATTTTGTCCAAAAGATAAACTTATCCTGGGGAACGTTGACCCGGTGGGCGTAATGAAGATGCGGTCAGCCAAAGATGTAAAAGCTTATGTGGCTGATTTATTAGCCCAAACGGCTGAATTTAAAAACTTTGTCCTTTCTACCGGCTGCGACCTCCCGCCACATGTACCATCCGGGAATATTTCTGCATTTTTTGAAGCTTTGGATGAATTTAACCAGGCAGAAATGCAAAAACAAAACGCAATGAGTATGGAAACAGTCTTAGGTTAAATAATTCAAAACTATAATCATGAAGTACAAAAGCTTAATCATTACCAATCCCGAAGAATTGATGTTTGGGATTGCTCCCAAACCGGTGAAAACCCAGCGTGGACTTGAAATCGGAGGCGGGCAAGTTTATGCAGAATTGAATTTTACGCTCCCGGTAATGAGTATCAATGAAAGTACTCTTTCTGAAGTATACGGTCACTACCGCGAAATTACCGAAGGCGCCCTTGAGCGTGCCCTTGAACTGAACTCGAAAGGTGTTGTCCTCGAACTGGAAACACTGCTTGAAATGACCAAAACTCCAAAGATTGGAATCGGGATAGTTAAGATCATGAATGAGATTTGTGAAAACTATTATCAAAAACATGGCCTTGCTTCAGAAATCCGATTAACACCTAACGATTTGCGAGAGTTTGAACGCCCGGCTAAACAACGGACTTCAGCATATTTAGAGCCAATGATGGAACTATTCGAGCAGGGTATGATTGAAGGCGGTGATTTATTGTCTATTGAGAGCACCGGGGGAAAAGAAGTTTCGGACGAAGCGTTGATGATGTGTGACGTTAAAGGAGTTGTTTTTGCTTTGGCCGTTCTTGGAGTGAGAGATATGCAGTTTCTATGGAAAAAAATCGTTGCATTGGCTAATCAGCACGGGAAAATAGCTGCCGGAGATTCAGCCTGCGGTTTTGCCAATACAGCCATGGTCCTGGCTGAAAAGAAATACATTCCGCGGGTATTCGCAACTTTGGTTCGTGTAATTTCAGTAGTACGGTCTATTGTGGCGATGGAAGAAGGCGCTATTGGCCCTGATAAGGATTGTGGATATGAAGGCCCGTTCCTGAAAGCAATTACCGGCATCCCAATTTCAATGGAAGGGAAAACTGCCGCCTGTGCACACCTCAGCCCAATCGGCAACATTGCCTCTGCCTGTTGTGACTTATGGAGCAACGAGTCCGTTCAAAATATCAAGTTGCTTTCCGGCATGGCCCCAACTGCTTACATGGAGCAACTCGAATACGATGCCAGGCTGATGAACCAGGCCTTGATTGCCGGATCCGTCCCAAGTCATATCTTGCAGCAATTGCTGGTTGCTTCCGATGTTTACACCGATCCGCAAGCGCTAATCCTATCTCCTGAAAATGTGATTCGTATATCGAGAGAATTGGTAAAAGGCGATTCGTATGTGGCTAATGCTCGGAATGGCGCTTTAGCGGCTCTGGATATTATTGAAGAAGCACTATTGTCTGGAAAGATGAAACTTTCAGAATTGGAAACCGGTTATCTGCCGATTCTTCGTGATGAATTAAACAGCATACCCGAAACCGAAAGTGAATTTGTAGAAATGATGCTGCCTTTGCTTGACCAAAGTAAATTTACTTTGAGCGAGTACGGGTTATAGATTTAAGTTAGTGTTAGTTAGTAGTTTGCTTCTGGCTTTAGTCAATTCAATCTTAATTGTCAATAGTCAGAAGCATTTAAGTAATATCCCTTGAAAAAGATTCCAGTAAATATTATTTCAGGTTTCTTGGGGTCAGGAAAAACCACCGCCATTTTACAACTTCTTGAACAAAAGACCGATGAAGAACAATGGGCTGTAGTGATCAATGAATTCGGGAAAGTGTCTATCGACGGTCAAACCCTTCAGACAAAGTCTGTAGCCGGATCGGTTTTTGATATTTCGGGCGGGTGCATTTGTTGCTCGGCGAAGCTCTACCTGAAAGAAAATCTTGAAAAGATCATAGAAACCGGTCAGTTTAACCGCATTGTCATCGAGCCAAGCGGATTGGGCGGTATTGAAATGGTGTCTGAAATAGTGGAATTAATTCCTGAACTCGAACTGATGCCGGTGATTTGCATGGTGGACATGACCGGTCTTGACAACCCCAAACTTCGACGAATCCCGATATACAACGCCCAAATCCGAATGTCGGACAGGATTGTGTTCAGCAAATGCGACCTGTTGGATTCTCCCGAACAACAGGACGAACTGGTCGCCAGGTTCAAATCGGCATTTCCCGCGAAGCATTCCTGCTTTGTTGGTGCAAAAATGGCAATCACGATTCTAAACCCGCCCGGCCGGGAGGAAAAAACGGAAGGGCAAAATCCCCAAAACCATTTTATCCCTGCACACCACCTGACCGACGGAAACTTCAGGGAACAAGTTTTTCAATTTGAGGCCGACCGGATTTTCGCGCCGGATACATTGAACGCGGTTTTCACTGCAATCTCATCCATCATTAGGGCCAAAGGACATATCCGAACCACGAAAGGCTGGGTACTGCTAAACTATACACTGACGGGTTGCATTTTTGAGCCTTGCCCGGAAAAAGTGCAGAACGAACTGGTTATTATCTTTCGTGAAAATGAATCAATACCAAAAGAAGGGTTCAATAAACAAATTGAAAAGTGCATTGCTTAACTGCAGGTTCTGATTGTATTGCTTTCAGTTGATGAAAGTAAGTTCGGTTCAGATAAGGATCGATGGCAGAAAAATAATTTTCAATGAAATTCACGCCATTGATTTTGTCTTGATTAGTTTTCTATTTTTGTCCTGTGTTGGTGACAACTTCCCCGAACGGGGAAACGTCTGAAAAGGGAATCCGGTGCGAAACCGGAGCTGTGCCCGCAGCTGTAAGCCTTTGGAACAACTTTTTGTAATCCCTGCCACTGTCTGTCCGTTGACTGACGGGAAGGCCGCAAAAAGTGAGGTGAGCCAGAAGACCTGCCAAAACAAACAAATTGAAGTCGAATCTTCGGGAAAAAAGATCGGTGAAACGAATCCCATTTTTCAGGGAAAGTTATACGAGAAAGTAAGCTTGTTCGAATTGACGACAGTTTTACCTTCGAGTGAAAATTGTTTCCCTTTCATTTCTTCCGGAATAAAAATCTGACAATGAAAATTGGATATTTCATCCTGTCAATGCTTCTTGTTGGGTTCCACGCCGTGGAAGCACGGGAAGCCAAACGCATTGTTTCGCTGGTACCGTGGATGACCAAAAGTTTATACCTGATGGGTGAAGGAGGCCGGCTGGTAGGCTGCAGCTCCAATTGCCCGGTTAAGGCAACCGACAAAATCCCGGTCGTTGCTTCGGCGGTCAATGTTAATCTTGAAAAAACATTGATACAAAAACCTGACCTGGTATTTGCCTCGTCGCTCACCAGTCCCGAAACGATCGACAACCTTAGAAAGCTTGGTGTTAAGGTGGTGTATATGCCTTATCCAAAATCGTTCGATGAAATTTGCGAAGACTTTATCCGTATCGGAGAATTGGTTGGGCAGGAAATAAAAGCCAGGGACATAGCGGCTCAACAAAAAGGGCGTTTGGCCAAACTGAAGTCAGGAATCCCTGCAGTGAAAAAAACAAAGATGTTTATGCAAATCGGTGCAAAACCTTTGTTTTGCGCTGTTCCAGAAACTTTCATGGACGATTTTATCAGATTTTCAGGGGGAACAAATATTGCTTCGGGATTTGAAACCGGAAGCATTACCCGTGAATATGTGCTAAAGCAAAACCCCGATGTCATTTTTATTGTCACAATGGGAGTGGTGGCTCAGGAAGAGAAGGAAACCTGGCTGAAATATTCGTCGCTTTCGGCCAGCAAAAGCAAAAAAATATTTGTGCTCGATGCAGATAAAACCTGTAGCCCGACGCCAATTTTATTTGTGGATGCACTGGAAGAAATGATCCATTTAGCTTATTAACAGGCAAACTCAACACAATGATTTCAGGACACGGGGACGATCACCATCACTATCAGCGGCCAATAAGGGCGAATTTCAGCTCGAATGTCTGGCTTGGGGGAGCGCCGGTTGAACTGGCGAGCCATTTGCAGCAAAACCTGCATCTCATCGGCAATTATCCGGAACCCGATGCCGCCGGTTTTTGTCAGAAAATTGCAGCCTCGCATAAGGTAAATCCAGATCAGGTAATGGCATTTAACGGATCGGTAGAGGCATTTTATACCATTGCACTGGCTTTTCGTGAATCGGGTTCGGCCATTTTAGTGCCCTCTTTTTCCGAATATGAAGATGCCTGCCAGATGCACGG
>JBBIUJ010000110.1:0-11769 GCA_037440345.1 Prolixibacter sp. | reverse complement strand
ACTCAGGAGAAACGGGAAGAGCTACAGGGCTTGATTGGATACCTGCCACAGGAGTTTGGCACCTATGAAAATATGTCTGCCTACGAATTTCTGGATTATCAAGCCATACTGAAAGGATTGACAGATGGTCCGACAAGGGACAAACGGATCGAATATTGCCTTAGCTCCGTACACCTCTGGGATCGGAAAGACGATAAGATTGGCGGTTTCTCGGGCGGTATGAAGCAACGGATGGGTATTGCGCAAATTCTGTTGCATCTGCCGCGCATTCTGGTGGTCGATGAGCCTACTGCCGGTCTGGACCCGCGCGAAAGAATCCGCTTCAGGAACCTTCTGGTCGAACTGAGCCGCGAACGCATCGTAATCTTCTCTACACACATTATCGAGGATATTTCGAGCTCCTGTAACCAGGTGGCGGTTGTTAACCGCGGAGAGTTGTGTTACGCTGGTCATCCAAACGACATGGTGAAGCTGGCCGAAGGATTTGTCTGGCAATTCACCATTCCTGCCAAGGAGTTTGATGCCTTCCCGATGAAAGAACGCGTCATCCACCATATGCGCGACGGTGAGATGATCAAAATGCGTTTCCTTTCTGCAGAAAAACCGGCTGAAGACGCAATTGTTGTCAAGCCGGTGCTGGAGGAGGCCTATTTGTGCATATTGAAAGGATTTAGGAAGAAGATATGAGTTATGAGTTATGAGTTATTTGGTTTACTCGTTTTTCGATTACGGGCATTATAACTTGTCACTCATAACTTATAACCTAAAATATAAAGTACAACTTAAGACATTTGAACTCCTATGGATAACGCAATTTGGAAAAATAAACTCAAGAATAGAGCCGATTTGGTGATGAAAATGGCCCGGTACAACCTGAAGATCATTTTTGCCGGTCGTTTTTTCTGGTTCGTACTTGCCTCGTTGGTTTTTTATATTTTACTCTCGATCCAACTGGTATTTAACCAACCCGGATTTAACTCATCCAACGTATACGGTATACTTTTCTTTCCTGGGATATTGCTGGTCTTCTACCCCACCGTTTTCGGAATCCAAAATGATGCAGACTCAAGGATCCTGGAGATTCTTTTCGGAATCCCCGATTACCGGTACAAAGTATGGCTGATAAGGCTTTTCATGATCTTCCTGCTTACCTGGGCGATCATCTATCTGTTTTGCTGGTTTGGCTATTTCGGCCTGATACCCTTCCCGGTCTTCAATATGTCGTTTCAGCTGATGTTTCCGATCCTGTTCCTGGGTTGCCTCGCCTTTCTGGTATCGACGATGGTAAAGAATGGCAACGGAACAGCTGTTGTGATGATCATCATCGGCGTCTTTCTGTTGATGATGAGTGATGTATTGGGCAAAACGCAATGGAATGTCTTCCATAATCCCTACGATATCCCCCAGCGAATGAACGAGATGGTATGGGCACAAATTTCCCAAAAGAACCGCATGTTTCTGAGCATTGGCAGTGTTGTCTTTCTCCTTGGCGGCCTGACCAATTTACAAAGGAGGGAGAAATTTTTGAAATAATGTGGTCAATCATACGTTGCTTATGGTAAACAGCATGTTTTTCCAGACCAACCGTAGTTAACTCCCGTAAGAGACCATCTTTGGGTCTATTCCAATCATTTACCCTTTGGAGTGTTGGTTACACTGATAAATAAAAGCCTCTCAAAATTTTTATAATAGGTTTGATCTCATTGATAAATCCGTGTGGGATAGTCATTACCTGATCAAAATGAAATACCTATGAGACAATCATCTCACCAACCGAAAATGAATAGACTGGATTTGCTTCGCAGATCTTCAATTCCATCAGACCATAATAAATAAAATTATATACTGATGAAATAGCCATGAGCGAATATACTCACCAACCGATATTGAGTATGTGGCTATTAGCTTCGCTGATCTTTGATTCCATTTGGCATTAAAAAACAAAAAATAAACAAATGAAATAGCCATGATTGCTTAATCACTAACCGAAATGAACATAATTTCAGCAATCATGCTATTCCATGCGACCTTTAAAAAACAAATTATATACGCATGAAAGCAGTTATTTGTACCAAATATGGACCGCCAGAAGTCCTGCAAATCAAGGAAGTAGAAAAACCTACCCCCAAGAATAATGAAGTACTGGTAAAAGTTAATGCGACGACTGTACACATCGGGGATACTAAGGTTCGGCGTTTAGAACCGGGTTTGGGACCCGTCATAGATTTCTTTTTCAGGCCCATGATGCGAATCATGCTGGGTTTCAAGGGACCAAGAAATAAAATACTAGGAATGGAACTGGCCGGAGATATTGAAGCTGTGGGTAAAGATGTGAAGCTGTTTAAGATAGGCGATCCCGTTTTTGCATCCACTGAATTTAGAATGGGAGCCTACGTCCAGTATTGCTGTATTCCAGAAGATGGGATTCTTGCAATTAAACCAACCAATATGACCTATGAGGAAGCCGCACCGGTTTCCAATGGTGGATTAACCGCCTTGATTAATCTCAGAAAAGCAAATATTCAGAAGGGGCAAAAAGTATTGATTTATGGAGCTTCAGGCAGTGTTGGTACTTATGCAATACAAATTGCCAGGCATTTTGGAGCTGAAGTTACAGGAGTATGCAGTACTGCCAATCTGGAAATGGTGAAATCCCTGGGAGCCAATAAGCTTATCGATTACACGCAAGAAGATTTTACACAAAGCATTGATACTTATGACGTTATTTTTGACGCAGTGGGCAAAATCGCATCCTCAAAACGTAAAAAATCCCTAAAGAAGTCAGGAATCTATGTAAGCTCTTTTGATATTTCGGGTAATATAAAGTTAAGGGTTAAAGACCTGATCTATCTCAAAGAACTCTGCGAGGCAGGAAAGCTAAGATCAGTCATAGACAAACGCTACCCCATGGAGCAAATAGTAGAGGCTCACAGGTATGTTGACAAAGGACACAAAAAAGGAAATGTTGTGATAACTGTGAAATAAAAATATAAAAGACGAAAGGGGAAATATATGTCAATCAATGTAAAAAGCATAATAACCAGCGGATTAGTTTCGGGATTCATAATCAACCTTAGTGCAATAAGCATGGTTCCTGTTGTTGGGAACGAGATGGATGAAGTTCTTGCAAGTCGGGGGATTCCCCCATTAAGCAATTTGGCCATGTTATACTTCTGTGTGATATCGTTTGTATTCGGTATCTCACTCGTAGGACTGTATGCGTTGGCAAAAGAACAAATAGGGGCCGGAACCAAGACTGTGTTAATTGTATCCTTCATATTCTGGTTCCTGACCTATTTTTTAAGCAATGTATCCCTGGTAGTCTATGGATTTATGCCAGTTAGGCTAACAGTGATTGGAACTGCCTGGGGTTTAGGCGAATTGATACTGGCGGGTATCGTTGGTTCAAAATTATACAAGGAAGCAAAACACATATAAATTAATTCACGGTATGAAGAACTTATTACTTACATCCCTGGCCCTTTTACTATTTGGTACGGTCGCATCGTCACAACCAATACCTGCTGATCGCATGTACCTAGGGCAAACACAACCCGGAAATACCCCGGAAATATTCAATCTGACCGTTAGCGCCGGAACATTTGCTGCCGAAAGAATCGCAATTTCCGACAACAACAAGCAAATTTACTATTCAGAAATAAAAAGTTATTACCCAATCATTGGGGCCAAAACCAAATACTACCGCTATACCGGCGGTAAATGGATGGGCCCTCTCTTATTGTTTGAGGACTATAGCGCTCCAGGATTGTCGATTGGTAGTGATGCCATGTACCTGGAAGATAGCAACTTCAAAACCTATTTGTCAGTAAAAAAGGGAGCGAAATGGAGTACCCCCAAAAGGCTCTTATCCAGGATCGACTCGGCGCACTATATGCAGGTTACAAACAATGGGAATTCTTATATTTCTTCCAGGCCCAAAAATACAGTTGGAATAGGTGACTGGTGTAAACTTAGTGTTGTCGGTTCCGATACCACCGCGGTTGGTTTGGGAATGCCTTTGAATACGGCATGGGACAATTTGGATTTCTTTGTCGCCAGAGATGAAAAGTTTATGATCGTAACAACTCCAATGGGATTAAGCATAAGCTATCCGAAAAAAGATGGTGGTTGGACAAACCCAAGGAATTTGGGCGCCAAAATAAACTTCGGGCTTGCCATGTGGGGGCCTTACGTGACGGCCGATAACAAATACCTCTTTTACACAACCGGTACCAAACCGGACTACTCAGATGTCAATGTCTATTGGGTTCGTATGGATGGTCTTATTGATAGTTTAAAGCATACCAATATTCCACCCTATATGAAAAACAAAATAAAAGGTCAGAACGGAATTGTTGGGCAATCACTAAGTTTTACCATTCCGGACAATACTTTTTTTGATGAAGACGGCGATTCCGCGTTTACCTATTCTTTCACCTTAACCAATGGAAAACCTTTGCCCTCCTGGTTGGTTTTTGATGCGCCTACAAAGACTTTTACAGGTACACCAACAGAGGCAGGGGACATTAAGATCATCATAACTGCCACAGATACCGGAAAAGCTTCAGGTCTTGGTGCGTTTAAATTTTCGATAAGTGCCAAACCCTGAACATCAGACGTTCATACGGCTCATGCTTCTCTTTTAAGCTCTTAGCATCCAAAAGAAATCCAGATGACTTGTGACAAATACATGCTGTTCTCCTTTGTAACACTTCTTTCATGTTCTCCAATGAAAAACCTTGAAAGACCCGATGTTTCGTCTGTAAACGACGGATACTTTTTCCTGACAAATAACGGCTGCAAATTGTATGTGTACGACCATCAGCCTATTGAGAACTATCTTTCAACAATATTTGTAATTTCGGGAATTACAGGTATCAACCACCATGCAGAGAAGGATGTAATTGAACAACTTAGCAACTACAAGAATAGAATTGTCGTTATGCATCCCCGTGGAACAGGCTATTCGGAAGGCAAGCGCGGTGACATTTCCGATTTTTCGGATTTTACCGACGACTACATCGAATTGATAAAATGTGACAAGGACTATCATTCAAAACAACACAAAATATTGCTCTTTGGTCACAGCATGTCAACAGCGGTTTTATTGGCTGTTGCTGAGAAAACAGAAAATGTTGCCGGCGCGATTCTTGTCAACCCGCCATACCTGTTAAAAGAGGCAAAAGGAATGTCGCCCGGTTATGGAGACTATTTCAAATACGCGTGGTTCTATATCTTCGAAAAGCACAAACCCATTGTCAATATGGCCGGTGACCCAACAACCATTGAAAACGAAGAAGATAGAAAAGAATCATTGGCAAGGGTCAATGACAAATTGCTGGTAAAGTATTTCAGCATGTACATGATGGTGGAATCAAGAAAATTAATGAAATCGATGATCGGTTATGCCAAAACGGCCAATTACCCGTTGCTGATGATTTACGGAGAGAAAGACAATATTGTTGACAAGAAAGGCTGCAATTCGATCTTCTTCGCATGGAAGTGTGAAAAGAAAAAATATGAATCAATAAAAAATGGGGCACACGGAAAATCAACTGTATTGTTAGCCAATAACGTCATTAACAATTGGATTGATAAAACATAACCCGAATCAAAACCTATCATAAACTATCGGATGAAATACACTCTGTTAATTATGTCATTTTTCATTGGTCTTGGATCCATAAAAGCCCAGGAGGTTGAAACATTCTATTTGCCTGTTCCAATTTCCAACCATGAAACAGTCATTTACAAGCGTGTTATTCAATTTGATAGCAAAGATTGTTTGTATCATGTTCGGGATTACTATCCAAATGGCCGGGTCCAGATGGAGGGGAGCTACAGCTCGTTTGATAAGCGGATCAAAGAAGAAAGCCTCTGGTGCAACTACAGGACAAATACCAAAGAAGGTGAATTCAAGGAATGGTACCAAAACGGCCAAATCGAGAGCAAAACACATTATTCAAAAGGACTAAGGGATGGGCTTCATGAAAATTGGTATTCAAACGGACAACGAGAGTCAACACAAAACTATGTCAACGGGCAGGAACATGGAAAATCTACATGGTGGAATAATGATGGCACACTACAAAATGAAATAATTTTCAAGAAAGGGTCAAATCAAAATCCTAAAGACACAAACTACCATTACATTGCCTATACCCCCAGGGATTACAAGAACGACTTAACAAAAAAATGGCCATTGATCATATACCTGCATGGCGGTTCAGTCAGGGGTGCTGATACCATGAAACTTTATTGTTGCGGTATCCCAGACCAAATTTGGAGAGGAAGGGAATTCCCATTTGTTATCGTTGCACCTCAATGTCCGGTCAACAAGAGATGGTCAACTGATAATTGGTTTGAGAATTTCTACCGGGAAATAACCACAAAATACAGGGTAGATATCAACAAGGTTTATCTGACAGGAGTAAGTTTGGGAGGTTCAGGAACATGGTATCTGGCGATAAAATATCCGGAAAAATTCGCAGCTATTGCACCTATGAGCGGGTTTACACGACATATTGATTACATCATGAAAAATACGGACAAATTGATTGATATGCCAATCTGGGCTTTCCATGGTAAATTAGATAGAGTGGTTCACTTTGAGGAAACTGAATGGATAGTTAACAGATTGATTGGGAAAAATAAGGATTTAAAATTCACGGCAGAGCCTAATGCCGGTCATTCAATGGATTGGTTGGTATATCCTAAACAGGAATTATACGACTGGTTTTTGACACATGACAAACGAATAGAAAAACAAAAATAAACGGGATATATAACTTTAGTACAAGATGATTCAAAAGATTATAGCAATCCTACTATTCCAATTTTGCTTTCAATTGGTTTCCAATGGAGAGGATTCCATTCCGAGAAAGTCGAACCACTTATTTGGTATCTATACCGGATACAGTAATCATACAATAAGGGATGACATTGCTTCACCGTTGATCTACAAAGGATCACAAGCGCCTTTTGCTTTAACTTACAGATACACAGGAAGCAAAAGCCGACAGTCGGCCAATTTTTATATCGATCATTTGGAGCTTGGCTCATCAATTACCAACAAATCGGACTTCTATCAACATTATGCTGATAACCTGAATGTTTCTCTGGATTACTCCTATCTCAGGAAAGCTTTTACAATCGGGAAAATCAATACGGATTGTTTTCTTGGTATAAAACTATTGAGCATGCTTAATTATAGAAACTTTCATTACTATAAAGACTATAGCATTGACTTTGCCGAACAATTCAATAGTATCGGGATTAATTTTCTTATGGAAAAGAGGCTTGGCTATAGAAAAGATGACTATTTGCGGTTCAATATAAATGTTCCTTTGGCTGCTTATGTGATCCTAAAAGACAGATACAACGGGGTTGTTAGCGAAACCATTAACAAGCTGGATTTTAAGAACAATCCAATTCCCCACATTGTTACACATGGCGATGTAGTTACGCTTAACAAATTATTTGAATATCAAACCGAACTATCATATACAAAGTTTATATCGAAGAGCATCGGGTTGGAATTTCAACACAGATTGCATTTTTACTATTTCTCACACTATAAGGACTTATTGCATACCCGCTATTTAAATAATCAATACCTGATAGGTTTCGTTGTAAAGTTTTAACTGTTTATGAAAAATATTTTAATTGTTATACTTCTGTTTACATTGGTCGGATGTGAAAAAATCTATTTCAAAGACGACCCTTCAAATACTCCTGAACATAATTTCGAACTGTTTTGGAAGGATTTTGACATGTACTATTCTCAATTCGGGATACGAAATTTGAATTGGGATTCGGTTTATGCAGTCGTAAAACCACAAAGCGCCAACATGACCGAAGATCAATTATATAACATCCTGTCGGGAGTTGTCGTGAAACTAAACGACATGCATGTAAATCTTTATACAAATCACGGTTCGGCATCATGGAAAGGATGGGGACAGGGAAAATATCCAAGCGGCAAACTAATAAATCCAAATAAATATCTTGTATCCGGTTCTCCTCAAAATTCAACTGTTTTTGAATATCGCGAGTTTAAAAATTTCAACATTGGATACATCATTATCAACACTTTTTCAGGCACGATAAACGGGGGTATCAACCGTACCGATGACAGGTATTCTTTAATCGATATTATTCTAAACCATTTTAAAGATAAAGATGGGATCATAATTGATGTGAGATGGAATGGTGGCGGTAATAGTTGGAATGCCGAAACCGTTGCAAGCCGTTTTGCTGATGAAAAGAGAATTGCAAGCAGGCATCGTTCCAAAATCGGTCCGGGGAAAAATGATTTTTCTGATTGGATTAACTGGTATATTGAACCCAATGGGAGCTATCAATACACAAAACCAGTAGTCGTATTAACGAGCAGGAGAACGTCAAGCTCAGCTGAAGATTATGTCATGGACATGCAGGTATTGCCAAATGTTACGATAGTTGGCGACACCACCGGCGGAGGTACAGGCAGTCCGGTGTTCAGGGAATTACCCAATGGTTGGACATACAGACTGTCAACGTCATACGCCGAAACTGCCGACAAAAAACTTGTAGATAGTAAGGGAATAGTTCCTGATGTTACAGTGCAGACTTCTGTTGCTGATTCAATTTCCGGTATTGACAGGATACTGGAAAAAGGATTGGAAATACTAAAAAAATAGTGCTACTTTCATCTTACAAATAAAACATATTATTCACTTATGAATTTTGCTGGACAGACTATACGTTTCGTGAATTTTCTATTGGACACAAGCATCTATTTTGCTTTGTTATGGATTTTTTTCATCGTTTTTATTGATCTGATTCCTAAAGAGGAGGTTAAATGGATTTCAATTGTAGCATTCTTTTTGTACTATTTTGTATTTGAATCTATTAAGGGACAGACACCTGGCAAAATGATAACCAAAACCCGGTTAGTATCTACGACAGGCAACGAGAATAATTTCCTTTTCAGAATAGGTTGTAGAACGCTCATGCGCTTCATCCCTTTGGATGTATTGTCCTATCTGTTGTATAAAAGAGGTTTGCATGATTGGATTTCGAAAACAACGATCATCAAAATATAGTATTAATCACTAAGAAGTTTCATTAAAATCAGTTAGAATGAAGAAGAAAATCTTGAATGCCCTGGCAATCTTGACTGTTGCCGCTTTATTATCAAGCTGTGCCACCGTATTGGGAGGTCAGGTTTCAGACTGTCAACGAACCAGACCTGCTGCCGGACAACCGTCAAGGGAAATCAGGGGCGCCGCATTGATTGCCGACATCTTGTTATTCTGGCCGGGTGCAGTCATTGACTTTGCAACTGGTGCAATTTACAGGCCTTGTAACAGCAGTAACATTACAACAATAAGGATTAATTAGGTACTACTTCCAGGTCGGTATCATCAATATCGGCCTGGATTTCAATAATCTGCCCAAACCAATCTCTTGCAATCCCCCGGCGCCTCCCTCAACCTCTTCAACCCATGTAATTAAAATGATGATATTCTGTATGTGTAGCTGATTATCAATAGATTGCTTCGTTCCTGATGAAAAATCGTGACAGACCATTGCTCCTATCAATGACAGAAAATTATATTTTATTGATTATCAACAGATTGCTTCGTCGTTCCTCCTCGCAATGACGGTCTGCTGTTGATTTTGCGACCGTGAGGCACGAGCTGGAAGCAATCTGTTGAGAGTCGCGTATTTTCTTCTTAACTGAATGATATTGCTCTGATTGGACTACGAAATATTGCAGCGAAACTCAGCCATCTTTCTCATCATCGCATCAGTATACCAGCTAATTATTACCTTTCAACGACCTTCAACTCCTTCTACAGGCTCAGGGACCTCGTCCCTTTCTTTCAATTTGGAGGTTCTATTTGCATCTTTATCGCGAGGCCACCAATGTTGCATACTCAAGATACATAGCCCCGTAGGGGCGACATGTTGGTAGAAAAAATGTACGATAGGAGATCGATCCGTCCGCGCACAAATTGTGAAAAAATCGAAATTCATGAGTTCGGACGTAATGATCCGATTCTAAAAGAGGCGCAAAACCATGTAACTTTATTGATCCTCAGTATAAACCTTGTTCAGATAAAATCATTACATTTGGTAGACAACAAATTGGCTACTATGCAAAACTTTACAATCTGATTATAGGATACATAAGCTCAAACCAATCTGACATTAAGATGGTGTTCATCTTAATGAAGACAAACCTACAACTTGACAATTTAGTAGAAAAACCAAATGAAAGGATCATCTTTAGATATACAAATAGACCAGTTGGAAAAACTGAAACAAATCTTCCCAGAAACGGTCACTGAAGGCAAAATTGATTGGGAGAAACTTCAGGCAACGCTTGGGAAAGAGAATCTTGTAATTCAAAATGAACGTTATGTGCTGAATTGGGCCGGAAAAGCCGAAGCGTTTAAAGTGCTGCAACAATCCACCACGGCTACCCTGAAACCTGTGCCCGAAGAATCCATCAATTTTGAAACCACAGAAAATATCTTTATTGAGGGTGAAAACCTCGAAGTGCTGAAAGTCCTGCAAAAAGCCTACTACAACAAAATCAAGTGCATCATCATTGACCCCCCCTACAATACCGGAAACGACAGCTTTATCTATCCCGACAGCTTCAAGGAAAACAAAGAGGAATACCTGAAACGTATCGGTGAGAAAGACGAAGAGGGTTATTTGATGAAAGAGGGCTTCTTCCGCAAGAACAGCAAGGATAGCGGCCATTACCACTCTAACTGGCTCAGTATGATGTACCCCCGTTTGTTCCTGGCCAAAAATTTACTACGGGATGATGGGGTTATCTTCGTCCATATTGATGACAATGAGGTGCATAATTTGAGGTTGTTGATGAATGAGATTTGGGGAGAGGAGAATTTTATCACAACTTTCTCAAGATTAATGAAAACTGGTGGTGCCAAAGGTAGATTCATTACACCTAACGTGGAGTTTATCTTAGTTTATGCAAAGGATATTAATTCAAAAATCTGCTTTAAAGCACCAATGAAGCTAGAACAGATCGATGGGTACTATAATAAAATTGAGTCATTTGGTATTCGGAAGGGAGAAAACTTTGGAGAAGAGCGATTATATAAAGCAAGTTTAGAACCTAGAATTAATCAAAGATATTGGATTAAATGCCCTGATGGAACTTTTGCTATTCCACCAGGAGCCAGTTTTCCAAAAAATATTGAACAGGGAGAAAAAATAAAGCCAGATGCAGGAGATGGTGTTTGGAAATGGATTTATGAAAGATATTTTGAGGAATTAAAAAAAGACAATATTGTTTTTAAAGAGACAAGCACCTCTGCGTTAATTGATCAAAATGGAAACAAGTCAAGATGGAATATTTATAATAAACTGTGGCTTAAAGAACAACTTGAAAAAGGAATGGTTCCTGCCAATTTTATTGACAAATGGGAAAATAGAGAAAGTTCTGCAGAATTAAAGGCATTAGATATTCCATTTGACTTTGCAAAGCCCACTAATCTAATCAAGTACATTCTGGAACTTTCACAAACAAATGGAAAAGATATTATCTTAGACTTTTTTGCTGGTTCAGCTTCAACCGGTGAAGCAGTTTTAAAACTTAACAAAGAAGACGGCGGCAACAGAAAATTTATTTTAGTCCAACTTCCTGAGCCTTGCGATGAGAACAGCGAAGCATTCAAAGCAGGTTACAAAACCATTGCAGACATTTCCAAAGAACGAATCCGCCGGGTTATAGATCGGAAGAGC
>JBBIUJ010000109.1:0-11843 GCA_037440345.1 Prolixibacter sp. | reverse complement strand
ACCGAGGATCAGGGTCAGGGGTGTTCTGAATTCATGGGAGATGTTGGTAAAAAATTTAATTTTCAATGAGTCAATTTCGTGAATATGCTGTGCCTCAATTCGTTCGTGCTCAATCCGGGCATTGGTCCTTTCGTTGACCAATATTAATCGGCGGAGGAGCAATAAAACCAGTAAGATGATGATGGCATAAAGAAGATACGCAAACAAACTTTTCCAGAATGGAGGGAGAACTACAATAATCATAGAGATCTCTTCCCCTGTGGAGTTTTCATTCAACTCTTTCACCCTAAAGGTGTAAGTACCGTTATTTAGGTTGGTATAGGTAGCCGAATTGTTCTTCCCAGTTGTAGTAATCCACTGTTTATCAAATCCATCCAGTTTATATGTGTAACTATTTTTTTCAGGGAAAAAATAGTTGAGTGCAGCAAATTCAATCGTAAATGAATTTTCTATGTACTTTAGTTCAATCTTCTCAGTATTAAAAATCGGCTTTTCAAGAAGAATCCGGTTGTTGTATTTCTGCCCGTAATCGATGCTTTTGTTGAAAATTTTAAAATCCCTGAAGATCATTCTGGCGACAGAACTATCTGATTTGATTTCGTCAGGATAAAAGGCATTCAGTCCGTCAGGTCCTCCAAAAAAAATCTCCCCATCTGAGGTACAAAGGGCCGAAGAACGATTAAACTCCTTCCCCTGAAGACCATCCGTTATATCATAGTTGTGGAATTTAAAATTAAAGCTGCTTTCATTTTTCACATTTGTCAATTCCATTCTGGAAATGCCATTCTTCGAACTGATCCACAGGTTTCTATTTTTATCCTCAACTATACCATGCACACTGTTGGTAGGCAACCCGTCCCTGACTGTAAAATGCCTGAAGGAGCCATTGCTTCTTGATAACAGGTTAAGTCCATTTCTTGTACAAATCCAGAAAAAGCCCCTGCTGTCTTCGAAACTGCTGATCACATTGTTATCGCTGATTGAGTTGCTGTCATTTTGCAGGTTTTGATAGGTTTTGAATGAGTTGTTCCTGTAATCGTAAGCAGACAAGCCATATTCTGTAGTCAACCACAACATATCGTATGTATCGCGATAGACTGAAGTAATCATGTCGAAGCAGAGAGCGCTGTTACGCGTTGTGTAGGTCTTAAATTTACCTGTCTTGTTATCCAAAATATTTACTCCGCAGCCCAGCGTACCCGCCCAAATTTGGTGGAGTGCGTCCTCTCCGATACCATAAATCCTATCGTCTGATATAGAGGTACTGTCATCAGGTTTGTGCATGAATGAGATGAACTGACCGGAGGCAGGATCAAATTTGTTCAACCCTGCAAAGTAGGTTCCAATCCATAGTTTATGTTGGTGGTCAAAGTACAGTGAGACAATGATTTTACTGTTTAGACTGTTTTTCAACGGATAATTAATTGCTACCCTACTGATTTTCCTTGTCTTTCTATCCAGGTAATTGAGCCCTCCCCCATCGGTTCCAATCCAAACATTGCCATGATCATCTTCAGCAAGGGCATTTACATCGTTGTTGCTTAGCGTATTGACATCTGAGGCTATATTTTTGTAAATCCTGAATTTATTAACATTGCTTTTATAATAATTAACCCCTTTCTTGGTTGTACCCAGCCAGACAATTCCCTCTCTATCGCAAAAAACAAAAGAGAGACCATCCGATTTAAGCTTCTGAACATCATAAGGTTGATACTTAATATTCAGAACATTCCAAGTTTGCTTGTTGATAACAAATGCTCCTCCCCCATCACTGGCAACCCAAATTAAACCATCGTTGTTTTGCGAAACAGCGCCAATTCTTTTCAATCTTTCCGGCTCGGCTATATTGGCCTTAAAATTGCTTTTCCAAACTTCAGTTTTCAGATCGAGCAGATACAACCCAAGTAAATTACCAACCCACAGATCGTTATCCTTGTCTATGAAAAGTTTGGTAAGACTATTTGCCAGCTGATCCGATTCATCAGGTATTTTTAACTTTTTAATCTTCCTGCTGTGTAAATTGAATTTTATGAGAAAGCCATTTTTCGAGGCCATCCACATATTTCCGTTATGGTCCTCTATAATCGAGGTAATAGTATTCAAAGGAGAAGAGCAGTTTGAGGGATCGAATAGTATCCGTTCCAGGGAACCGCGAACTACATCATGGCAGATGACCCCATTGTTGGTGCCAATCCAAATATTTCCGGCCCTGTCTACTGCGATGGCATTAACAAACAGGATGTCACCACAGCTGGCTGTTGACAGGCTACCGTAATCAAATCTACTGAATTGATAGGTTTGACTGTTCAATACGCTCACGCCGAAGCCTGTACCAATCCAAAGGTTGCCATTTTTATCTTCAGCAATGGCATTGATGGTATTGTTTTCGATGGATCCTTTGTCTGATTGCTCATCAGAAAAAACCTCAATGGAAGAACCATCAAAACGATTAAGTCCCGCATTCGTGCCGAACCAGACAAACCCTTTCGAATCGCGGTAGATACATTTTATCTGGTTTTGGGAAAGTCCGTTATTTACATTCAGGTGGGAAAAGACATACCTGTCTTCCTGACAAGAAAGCTTGTTAACAGCCGTCTGAAATATCAAAATTACAGACAAGGCAAATAAATATCTGCAGAATTGAGACCATTCCAGTCTATAATATTTTAGCTTGATCCACGCGATCCGTGAAGCACATTTTCTCACAGTTAATAAAGGGACTAAAGTTATTGCCTGTCAGGTATTCATAATTTTACTGGACCTGAAGAAATCCTTGCAAGTAAAGATACAAAAAGGAATAACTATAGTACCCACAAAAACACTTTGTAAACAAACTATTACCTAATCTGCAACAAATAACCCCCCATGCAGGACAATTGGGGACCCTATCCAGAACAATCTCCACCCACCATTTGAAGAGGAAACAGGTACTTTTGTTAAAATGTTTTAACACTTTTCTGGTCAAACTACAGAAATTTTCACATTTGTTTTATGAAGAACAAGAAACTCACCTACCTGCTAATTGAGGGTCTAATTTACCTGATACTTATTATTGCTATACTAATATTAATCAGCAACTTATGAATTAATAAATTTCTATGACTAACAAAAAACGCAATTTTCAAAGACGAAGTATTAACAATTTATCTAAATTCTATGAAAAGTAAACAAATTCTTCTCTATTTATTCATCTTCTTGTCTATGGGAGCATGGGCACAGAAGAAGATCACCGGCAGGGTCACTGATTCCGGTACGTCAGAGACTATACCCGGCGTAAATGTGCTGGTTAAAGGTGATGTGAATACCGGTACAGTTACAGATTTAGATGGTCGTTTTACTATTACTGTTCCAAGCGAAAAGAGCACGCTAACCTTTTCGTTCATTGGTTTCAATCCTCAAGAGGTAGTAGTGGGAAAACAAACTGTGATTAACGTACAGTTAAAAACCATGGTATTAGGCCTTGAAGAGGTGGTTGTAGTAGGATATGGAACAATGAAGAAAAGTGACCTATCCGGATCTACCGTTTCTGTATCAGAAGCAAAGGTAAAAGGTTCAATCAGCTCAGGACTCGACCAGGCTTTACAGGGACGAGCTGCCGGGGTAACAGCAGTACAAACATCAGGGTAACCTGGTTCCTCTTCCTCCATTCGGATCCGGGGTACAGGAACTTTAAATTCGGATGCTGAACCACTCTATGTTATTGATGGTATTCCAATATCCTCTTCTCTTGGTTCGGTCTATGATGTTGGTCTGGGTGCTGCTGGAGGTGGCGGAAAAACAGCTTTTTCTGCGCTTTCGAGCATCAACCCTTCGGATATTGTTGGAATGGAAATTTTGAAAGATGCCTCTGCAACAGCAATTTATGGATCAAGGGGCGCAAATGGAGTTGTGCTGATTACCACCAAAAGAGGCAAGGCAAATGAAGCCAAATTCACCTACGAAGGAGTGTTTGGTGTTCAGGAGCAAACAAAACGTCTTGAACTCATGAATCTTCGCGAATTTGCTGAGTATCAAAATAATCTGGCCGCCGAAACAAATGGGAAAGTTCCCCGTGCAGATTTTGCAGATCCTTCTCTTTTGGGTGTTGGTACCAACTGGCAAAATGAAATATTCAGAAGTGCTCCAATGCAAAGCCATAATATTACGGCAACAGGAGGTACTGCAGCTACACAATATTCAATCAGTGGCGGTTATTTCAAACAGGACGGTACGGTAATTGGATCTGATTTTAAACGTTACTCTTTCAGGACAAATATCGATACCGAAATGAAGAAATGGCTCAAAGTGGGTACAAGCCTTATGCTATCCTCAACGGAAGATCATATTGGTTTGTTTGACCAAACCGGCGGTATCATTCAGACAGCAGCTAAACAGACACCCGATGTACCCGTACGTAACTTCGATGGTACTTATGCTACAGCCGTTGGTGAAGGGGCTACCTCCAGGGTTAATCCTATTGCAAAAGCGCTGGATGAAGAGAACAGAATGACCCGGACCAGGCTAATGGGAAATCTTTATGCACAGTTGGCCATCGCAAAAGGATTGACTTTCAGAACAGAATTTGGTGGTGACGTCAGTTATCTGAATGGATATCATTTCTCCCCGACTTTCCAATACGGTACACAGAAAAACGATCAGAATTCGGCGAGTAAGCGATACAACCAAAATATATTCTGGCAGTTTAAAAACTACCTTACTTACAATTTTAAGTTTCTCAACAACAACAATGTGAGTGCCATGCTTGGACAGGAAGCTTCGGAGTGGAAATACGAAAACCTTAGCGGCGAATCAAAAGCGTTGCCTACCAACGATATTCACGAACCGGGCCTGGGAGATATTAAGTCAATGACAGTCGGATCAGGCAGAGGTTCAGGGGCAATGAACTCTTACTATACCCGTATCAATTACAACTATAAGGAGAAGTATTTCTTAACATTCACCTATCGTGGTGACGGATCTTCCAACTTCGGACCCAACAACCGTTGGGCATATTTCCCTTCTGCCGCCGGTTCATGGAGATTTTCTGAAGAACCATTCATGGCTTCCTTGAAAAAGAGCCTCACGAATGCCAAGTTGAGATTTGGATGGGGACAAACCGGAAACCAAAACATCGGAGGATACCGTTGGGGCTCCTCTCTGGCCAAGTTACCAACCAACCTGGGTGCAGGATTCCGCGTTTCCAATTTTGCCAATCCAAGCATTATGTGGGAAACTTCCGAGCAGACCAATCTTGGACTTGATTTGTCTTTCTTCAAAGGCAGGATTGACCTGACATTGGATTCATACCTCAAGACATCAAAGAACATGCTGATGCCTATGCAGCTTCCTTCCTACATGGGAACAAGCGGAAACCCGGCATTTAACATGAAGGCTCCATGGGGTAATTTCGGTGAAATCCAAAACAAAGGTCTTGAAATAACCCTGACTACCCAGAATTTTGTCAATGAGTTCAAATGGAACACCGATATATCTGTCACCATTAACAGAAACAAGTTGGTCAATATAGGTACATCAGATGCCAAATTGTACGGTTATGCACAATGGTTCGACCTTATTACTGTTACAGAGGCTGGTCAGCCGATTGGGAATTTTTACGGTTACGTAACGAATGGCATATACAAGGACAAACAGGATATCCTCGACAGTCCGAAACCTGTTGGTTTTAAAACAGATGCTCAGGGAAACCCAGTATTTAACCGCGATAACACAGTATTCCCCGGGGATATCAAATTCAAGGATATCAGTGGTCCTGAAGGTGTGCCTGACGGAAAAATCGATGAAAAAGACAGAACCATCATTGGTTCTTCAGCGCCAAAGTTTTCATTTGGTATGAACAACACCTTCACCTACAAGAATTTCGACCTGACAATCTTTGTCATGGGGCAATATGGCAACAAACTATTCAATTATTTTGGGCGCAACATCAGCAACATGCAAAGTCAGTGGGATAACCAGTTGAAGATTGTTACTAATAGGGCTAAACTTGAAGTTATCGATGCTTCGGTCAAGTATCCTTCAAACGGTTACAACAACTGGTTTGATGACATCAACAATGTCAGGGTGGCGAATCCAGGTACAACCATTCCACGGGCCCACTATGCGGATCCAAACCAGAATGCCAGGATGTCAGACAGATACCTCGAGGATGGTTCATTCCTACGGATCAAGAACATAACTCTGGGTTATACGGTTCCTCCGTCCTTCAGCAAGAAATATGGTATTCAGAACTTAAAAGTCTATACCAATGTTCAGAACCTCTTCACCTTTACGAAGTATACCGGATTTGATCCTGAAATTGGTCAGGACACCCTGGATCCTTACGTATTTGGACTTGACAATGGTCGTTATCCTTCGCCAAGAATTATCTCTTTGGGTCTGAATATCACATTTTAACCGAAATAACTATACAATATGAGAAATCTATATAAAACCGCTAAAAAGGTTACCATCGCAGCCTTACTGCTCCTTGTCTTCGCGTGCAGCAAAGATTTTTTAAACCGTCCGCCTGAGGATTCCTACACAACAGACAGTTTCTACAACAGCGATGATCAATTGTATCAGGTTGCCAATCCCCTTTACGGTGGAGTTTGGTTCGACTATCAACGTGCTTTCCTTGCAGTTGGAGACGCCATGGCAGGAAATGCCAACAAAGGGGGAACCGATCCGTTCTTTAGTTTTTCAGTCACCGGTTCCACAACTGATTTGTTGGGTGCCTCCAATTCTGTTTGGACCGCTGTAGCCTATTGCAACAGCGTAATTGAAAATGTCAGGGACAAAAGTGGCCCTAATTGCAGTGTCGATGCAAAAAATGCAGTGATTGGTGAGGCAATGGTATGGAAAGGGATGGCCTATTTCTACCTGGTCAGAATGTTCCATGATGTACCGATTATCCACAGCAATTCCAAACTGATTGGAGACGGCACGGCCACCTCCATCAAGAAAAACCCTGCTGCAGATGTTTATGAATACACCGTCCGCACGCTCCTTAAAGCAGCAGAGCTTCTGCCCGCTCAAGGTTTACCCGGAAGGATCAATAAATGGACCGCCTATGGTTTGCTGGCGAAAGTTTACCTGAGCCGGTCAGGTTTGGGCAAAAGCGGAACCCGCAACCAGACAGATCTGGATAATGCCAAACTCTATGCAGGTAAAGTAATCAATGAAAGCGGACTAAAGCTGACAGAAAACTATTTTGACCTTTTCTCAATTTCGAAAGGCAACAGAAATGCTGAAAACCTACTTTCCTGGCATTGGGTTGTAGCCTCCGACTGGGGTCCTCAGAATGCCATGCAGGCAGACCTTGCGGTTCAAAATTTTACTGGACATGGTGATGGTTGGGGTACCTGGTCAGGACCCTCTATCGACCTGATGACCGCTTTTGGCGAAGATGCCAACAAACTGGTCAGAAACAATGTCGATGTGCGCAGAAAAGCGACCATGATGATGTACGGCGACCGTTACATGAACTGGTGGAGGAACAAGGGCGGTTTTCTTTGTGACTGGTCCAGTGATGGAGTTTTTGCAAGTCCAACAGGGGCATTCGCCGTCAAACATATCGTTGGAAGTAAAGAGGATCATATGGCCGAAACAGGAGGCGTTCCATCCGATTTCATGAAGACGAGTTTAAGCACCCACCTGCTCAGATTGGCCGATGTATATCTGATTTATGCGGAATCCTTTCTTCCTACTGTCAACTCCACCACCTCCGATGCAGCCGCTTTGTCAGCATTTAACAAAGTACGCGCAAGGGCAATCAAGGATTGGGTTCCTGCAAAGTCAATCTCCTTTATGGATGTTTTCAAGGAACGTAGGCTTGAACTGGCTTATGAAGGTGACAACTGGTATGATTTTGTTCGCCTGCACTACTATGAACCTGCACTGGCCATCAGCCTTTTGTCAAAGCAAGAGAGAGGTTCTTACAGTGGTCTTGGGGCATATTACAGGGATCCTACACAAAAAATTACGCTAAACACCCAACATTTCACTCCTGTTGATGCTACATTTAAGTTGCCATTCCCGGAAGTTGATATCTCAATCAATCCAAATCTAAAGTTGGATCCGGTTCCGTTTGACTTCTCAATTATGGATAAATAGGCTCATTCTAAAACGAAAGAAAATGAAAAACAAAAAAATTTATACATATCTGGCAACTGCAGTCGTTGCACTAATCATTCTGAGTGCTGGGGTTTCGCTCAACTCATGCAAAAAATCTGATAGTGGTGCAATGCCTTCGGTTACGAGTTTCAGGGTTACTGAAAAAGATTCCACCATTACTGCCGGCTCCTTTGGATTAACGATAGCCATTATTGGAACTGATCTCCAGGATGTCCAGGAAGTTTGGTTCAATGACCTGAAGGCTGCATTAAATCCAAATTTTGTAACCTCTTCCAACATTATTTGCGCCATTCCGAATAAACTTCCAGGAGCTATTACCAACAAAATCAAGTTGGTAACCAAAGGTGGATTAGAGTACACAACCGATTTTAAAGTCATTTTGCCTAAACCCTCAATCTCAGGTCTTTACAACGAAATGGCCGAACCGGGTAGTGTTACAAAGGTTTTAGGGAGTGCGCTGTACTTTATCAAAGAGGTAAAATTCGGCAACTTACCTGCCACCATCATTGAGTTCACTTCTACCGATATTACCATTACCGTACCTACTGGTGCAGTAGCCGGATCACTCATAACAGTAACAGGAGAGGGTGGAACCGCGGTTTCAACTTTCAAATACAAGGATCAGGGATTGTGGCTGTTTGATTTTGACAAAAATGCTACAAGCTGGGGATCAGTAATGTGTTGGGGTGGTATGAAATCCCGTGCTGATAATCTTTCAATCAGTGGCAAATACGGTGTAATCGAAGGAACGGACTTGCCTCCTAGCAGTTGGAACAACGATTGGGTCGCATCTACCTGCTGGTTTGATTACGGTTACTCCAATGTTGATTTTTCAAAGAAAGTGTTGAAATTTGAGGTTAACGCCCAAATACCTTGGGTTTGGAGCGATGCGATCAGTTCAGGAGACCACGCGGTCCTGCTGATTACCCTCAATGGAGGCAAAACCTATGAATTCCGTCCTGAGGAGTCGCTGGTATATAGGAAAAGTGGCTTTAGTACCAACGGTTGGATGACAGTTTCTGTCCCCATGTCCGCATTTGGTATTGCTGTGGCATCTATTACCGACTTCCAGCTGGTATTCAAAACCAACAAGCAGGTGTACAGTAAATTTGCAACTTATATCGACAATTTCAGGATTTGTACTCCGGTTACGACACCTTAACATTAAACATCTAGCTGATAATAAGGAAAGACCGTCACTTTTCAGTGGCGGCCTTTCTATTTTGATTAATGTGCTTCTTAAGACAAATAACAAATCATTTCGCATACAGTTAAGAATAATTAAACGCGGACATTCAAAGCGTTATATAAACTACATTCATGATCCCTTTCAAAAGACCATACTATCTTCTGCTCATTATTGGCATAATTACCGGCAATATATCTTGTAAGGAGAAGAGCACAGATCCTATTCCGGATAAACCAATTGACATCGTGATTGATACTCCCAACGAAGTGCCAGATCTGCCATTTGCTGCCTGGATTCCCAAAACTGTAGCGCTCCCGGCAAGCTTCGAGGAAGTTCCTGCATCGACAGGATTAAAAGCGGTAGATGTCAACATCAATTTTTCAAAACGAATTTCAAAAGTATCCAGGTATGTGGCAGGAAACAATGCCAACTGTTTTTCCGGATGGATGCAAAACAACGCAATCCTGATGAAAAACATCAACAACCTTAAAATGGGGGTAATGCGCGTTCCGGGTGGCAGCTTATCGGATGTTTTCTTTTGGAACAGAAAAGGAGTTTATGAAAATTATTCGATAAAATCTTACGATCCTCCATTGACCGACATTCCATCTACAATTTCACCTTGGGTTGGAAAAAGGGTCCAAAGTTTTGAAGACTGGTCCATGGGCGTCGACCAATATTACCAGATGATGCAGATGACCGAGACCACCGGGATGGTTACCGTCAACTATGGTTATGCAAGATATGGTACAGGGCCAAATCCTGTCGCCCAGGCTGCTCACCTGGCAGCCGACTGGGTCAGGTACGACAATGGGAGAAGCAAATTTTGGGAGATAGGCAACGAAGTATCAGGTTCCTGGGAAGCTGGATATGAGATTGATCCGTCTCTCAACAAGGATAATCAACCCAAACGAATTACAGGTGATCTTTATGGAAAACATGCGTTGGTTTTTATTGATTCCATGAAATTAGCTGCAAAACAGATTGGCAAAGAGATTCTTATCGGAGTGGTTTGCGATCAGGAAACCAACACCAGTATGCCAACCTGGAACAAAGAACTGATTTCACTGGTTGGTGGGAAAGCCGATTTTTACATCGTACACTCTTACTTCACTCCTTACCAGGAAAACTCGACTCCCGAAGTTATTCTCAATTCACCCTCAAAAGTTGCCTCCTACAAATCATTTGTCAAAACAGAATTGGCACTTCAGGGCAAACCAGATGCCCCGGTTCTCCTGACCGAATGGAATATTTTTGCAGAAGGATCGAAACAACAGGTATCATTTATCAATGGGATGCATGCCACACTTATTCTTGGAGAATTGATCAAAAACAGCTACGTTGCCGCGGTACGCTGGGACCTGGCCAATGGATATGCCAACGGCAATGACCATGGCCTCTTTTCAACAGGCGATGAACCCGGAGTTACAAAATATGCTCCCCGCCCCTCTTTTTACTATCTCTATTACTTTCAAAAATATTTTGGCGATTTGATGGTCGAGGCTACAACTAACAGCAGCAATCTGGTTGCCTATTCCTCCCTCTTCACATCCGGGGAAGCAGGAATCACGCTGGTCAATAAAAACAATTTTGATCAGGTAGTCGAATTAAACCTGAAAAACTTTAAAACAGGTAACCGCTTCTATTTCTATACCCTGACAGGAGGAAGTGACAACGGAAATTTTTCAAGAAAAGTATATGTCAACGGTGTAACAACATCAGAAGTAGCCGGTGGTCCTGAAAATTATGAATCGATCAAACCGAAATCCACGCTGATCAATGGCAACATCAAACTAAGCCTGCCAAAATATTCGGTTACCCACTTACTTGTTGAAAAAAAATAGCGACGCTACCGAAAAAGAGAAACCCTGGTTTGTTCAATTCGTTACAACTAGTTTGAACGCAATGGCAAACGGGGTTTTATTTTTGGTTACAGTCGATAAATCCACCAGCTTATAGTTGACCCGATAGGTTCCGGCAGGCAATTTTCCGATAAGAATGGTATCATTGGTGAGCACGCAAGGCGCCATGATCATGCTGTTAAACTGCTTTTCGATGTCGATGGTACTGCCATTTCTTTCTACTTTGTTCAGTTTGTTGTATTTACAATCTTCATAGATTACAAGTTTGACATCGATCGAAGATGTAGGAACATCCGGCAGGATCTTCATTTTATAATTTGCCAGATCAGTTATGGATATTTCAGGAAGGGCAGTTTCACTCACCATTTCCACACAAGCAAAGCAAGTGACGAAGGCGAAACAGAAAAGCAAAATGTATTTCACTTTAAATGTTTAAATTCGAGGATAAAACAGATCATTGAAACAACATACAAAGATGCTGTAAATTTTGATCGCTAGCTAAAAAAATACCATGAAAAACACCCTTCTACTCCTGCTTCTTTTGTTTTCCAACCAGATGCATGCTCAGTCAAACACAAAATACGCCATGGTCATTCATGGCGGGGCCGGCGTGATGTCTGAAAAATCGATGACTCCCGAAATGCAGAAAGAGTATCTGTTTGTTCTGAACCGGGCACTTC
>JBBIUJ010000108.1:0-11853 GCA_037440345.1 Prolixibacter sp. | reverse complement strand
GCCTGTGATCAATGAATTTATCCTTCGCCAAACTGTCTATCAATTTCGAACTCTCTTCTGCCGACAATTGCCATTCCCGACACTTCTGCTCCATATCAAACGCACATTTTTCAGACCTGCCACAAAGATCAGAGGCTTTGGCATATGCCTCCCGGTAGGTCAGTGGTTGCTTGAAAATATCCATATTGCGTCTTTTTGATCCTAAATATCACACTGGTTTCTATTCGTCCCGCTAACAAAAATACCAAATTCCTGTTGCTAACCTCCGAAAAATGCTAAGTTTGTTCATCTGCAGTAATCTTTAATCTGTAATTTTTAATCTGTAATTTTTAATTCGCATTCCATGCTCAGATCCGATATCACAGGTATTCTTCTTGCCGGTGGCAAAAGCAGCCGCATGGGGCAAGAGAAGGGATTGGTCGAATTCAGGGGAAAACCGCTGATTCAATATGGTATTGAACTACTCTCCCGCTTCACCGATCGGATTGTCATTGGTTCAGCAAATCAAGACTATCTGGCATTCGGATGCGAGTTAATCCCCGACGAAGTGGCCGGCAAGGGTCCTGCCGCCGGACTAGCTGCCGCACTAAATAGCTCTGTAACTCCCTGGAACATAGTCCTCGCTTGCGACCTACCCTTTTTGGAAGTGGAATTTATCGATAAGTTACTCAGCGCTTCCACAAATTATCAGGCTGCTGTCCCAGTAAATCATGGAAAAATCGAACCCTTGGCGGCTCTCTACCACAGGGATTTGGGACCGATATTTAAAGAAGCAGTTGCCATTGACAATCTTGCCTTGCGCAAGATCCTTCTTCTCTGCCGGGTTAATTACCTCGAAATTAGTCAGATGATCGAGAAATACCCTAATCTCTTTGTAAATCTGAATTCCATGGATCAGATGGATCTCTTTGTTGGCTGAAAACACCTTTCCCGCGCAACGGGATCGATCAACAACAAATTATTTTACATAAAAAAAATCGAACATTATCATAATTATTGCCAATTTAAAATTTTTTAATTAGATTTGGATTGCGTAGCTCAATGCCTATCCGTTTTTGAATTTACAAGAATCTAATGGAAAGAGACTTACAGCAGGAATTAAATGACTTGCAGGAATCGTACGATTTCTTGAAAACATCCTTTGACAAAAATATTCTTGAACACATTCAGGTTGTAAAAGAATTAAAAGCAAGCGAAGAAAGATTCCAGCTTCTATTCGACAAAGCGCCTCTTGGGTATCAATCACTAGACTTTGACGGGTTTTTTATTGAAGTGAATCAACAATGGTTGGATACTTTAGGGTATACAAGAAAGGAAGTTATAGGAAAATGGTTTGGAGACTTCCTCTCTCCTGCTTACCAGGAAGGCTTTAGAAAAAGATTTCCCCTGTTCAAGGAGAGAGGTGTGATTCATAGCGAATTTGAAATGGTTCATAAAAATGGGAATCTGCTATTTATCGCGTTTGATGGCCGGATAGGAAAAAACCCGGATGGCAGTTTTAAGCAAACCCATTGCATTTTACAGGACATCACTCAAAACAAAAAGGCTGAAAAAGCATTACTGGAAAGTGAAGAGACTTATCAAATGCTTTTTGACAGTATCAATGATGCTATCTTCATTTCCGAAATTTCAGAAGATGGAAAATCAAGCAGATTCGTAAAGGTTAATAAAATTGCCTGTCAACGCCTGGGCTACACCCAGGAAGAACTGCTCACAAAAAGCTCTGACGACATCGACTCAGAAAGAATGAAACCTATGCTGGCATCGCTTATGCAGGATCTCATCATAAAAAAACATGTGATATTTGAAACAGAGCATGTTACAAAAGATGGCAAGACAATTCCAGTGGAAATAAGCACCAATGTTGAACAAAAAAATAGCAAATACATTTCCCATTCCATTGCTCGTGATATCTCTGAACGGAAAAAAGTTGACATGGAATTAATTAAGTCCAAAGAACTTGCCGAGCAGAGTAACCGGCTCAAAACTGCCTTTCTGGCAAACATGAGTCATGAAATTCGCACCCCGATGAATGGGATCCTGGGGTTTGCAGGTCTCTTGAAAGAGCCAAATCTTGCCGGAGAAGATCAGCAAAGTTATATCAATCTGATTGAAAGGAGTGGAGCAAGGATGTTAAGCCTTATCAACGATCTGATAAACATTTCCAAAGTTGAATCCGGTTTGATGGAACTTAGCTTCGCTTTTACCAACCTCAACGACAAAATCGACTTCCTATATAGGTTTTTCAAAGCAGAAGCCGAACAGAAGGGGTTGGAACTAATCTTAGAGAACAAAATCGACCCCAAAGAGGCCATAGTTTCAACCGATCAAGACAAACTCTTCTCCATTCTTTCTAATCTGATCAATAATGCGCTCAAATTTACCAAGACCGGTAGTATCCGATTTGGCTGTGAGTTGAAGGGTGATAATTATGAATTCTTTATCAGGGATACCGGAATTGGCATAGCGAAAGAGATGCAAAAAATAATATTCGATCGCTTTATGCAAGCCGATTCAAGCCTGTCAAGAGGATTTGAAGGAGCCGGCCTGGGTCTCTCCATTTCAAAAGCATATGTTGAAATGCTGGGTGGGGAGATCTGGCTTGAATCGGAGGAGGGCGTCGGATCTTGCTTCTATTTTTCGCTTCCTCTGGTTAAAAAACCAGCGACAGAAATGGCCTTAAGTGAAACTGCGCCTCACTACTTCGACCGGAAAAACCTCAGGAAAACAATATTAATCGCCGAAGATGATGAAGATTCCATGATCTATCTTTCAATTTTAGTAAGGAACATGGACTGCAAGTTATTGCATGCGAAATCTGGAATCCAGGCCGTCGAAATTTGCCACAGTAATCCAGATATAGATTTGGTACTTATGGACATCAAAATGCCAGTCATGGACGGGGTTACGGCTACCAAACTCATCAGGGAATTTTATCCTGATCTGGTTATCATTGCGCAAACTGCTTACGCCCTGGATATTGAAAAAGAAAAGTATGGTGAGATTTTTGATGCTTACCTGACAAAGCCCATCAATGCCGGTGAGTTAAGACAAGTTATTAACAAATATCTGGTTACAAACAGTTAAATTTCGCATGGAAACCTATATCTCTATACTCAGGGGAATCAATGTCGGCGGAAACCGTAAACTGAAAATGGATGATTTACGCCAGATGTACGCCGATTTGGGGTTTACCGACAGACAAACATACATCCAAAGCGGAAATGTCGTTTTTAGGTATCAGAAGACAAATCCAGGAGAACTGGAATCCAGAATAACGCAAGAAATTTTGGATAAATTTAACCTCGAAGTTCCGGTCATCGTAAAAGAGGCGTACGAGTTGAAGACGATTGTCGCCAACAATCCATTTATCCTAGAAACGCAGTATGGGACAGATCATCTGCATGTGACCTTTTTATCCGCGAATCCTAATCCTGACAAGTTCGATAAAATTAAAAATGGGAACTTTAATCCTGAAGAATTCAGACTACTTGGAAGTGCAATTTATCTCTATTGCCCGGAAGGTTACGGCAAATCAAAACTTACAAACGGCTTTTGGGAAAGCAAATTAGGCCTCAAGGCAACAACCAGGAATTGGAGAACCCTGACCGAATTGGTCTTAATGGCAGAAAAAATATAGAGGGAAAATGAATCCCTGATTTTAAATTGGATCAGAAATTGTTATCTGAATGCTGAAGAAAATCACAAACCACGTATAATTACATTTTCACAATCGATTATCAACCAAAGAACTAAGGTGATGAAAAAAGAAATCCAAGGGAATGCACAATCCGGAGCAATGTATGGATTGGGAGTTATTGGTGCAGCCATTTATTTTATCTCTCACGCTACCGGTTTCTGGATGGGTGTGCTGGGCTTTTTGAAAGCAATAGTGTGGCCGGCATTTTTTGTTTATGAAAGCTTAAAACACTTTGGGATATGAAAGAATACCAGAGTTTTCATCTGATAGTAAGAACAAAGTTTTTACGCTAGAATATGGATATGCCAAAATCGTACTGCGAGGCAGTTGAGCATTATGATCCCTCCAATGTTCATCGCATCTACCACGACCAGAAATATGGATTTCTGATCGAAGATGACAATGAACTGTTTGAACTGCTCATCCTGGAAATCTTCCAGGCCGGCTTAAGCTGGACAACCATCCTCAACAAAAGAACAAATTTTCAGAGGGCCTTTCACCAATTCAACATCCCGGTAGTGGCTGCTTACCAGGAAGCTGACAGGCAGCGCTTGTTAAATGATGCAGGCATTGTCCGCAACCGACTAAAGATCGATGCGGCCATTCACAACGCGAACGTCATATTGCAATTGAAAAGTGAATTCGGCTCCTTCAAAAATTGGTTGGACCTGCACCATCCCCGATCCAAAGAAGATTGGGTAAAACTCTTCAAGAAAACCTTCCACTTTACCGGGGGTGAGATTGTGAACGAATTCATGATGAGCGCTGGCTACCTGCCTGGTGCCCACATCGAAAGTTGCCCGGTTTACAAAGATGCAATCAATTCAAATCCTCCATGGCTGAGAAAGTAGAACAACCAATCATCGCCTTCAACTCCCAATCGGAATGGCGAAAATGGCTCGAACAGAACCATGCCCTCTCCAATGGGATCTGGTTGAAGTTTTACAAAAAAGGATCGGGCATATCCACGGTAGTGTATGCGGAAGCCCTTGATGAGGCGCTCTGTTTCGGATGGATCGACGGTCAGTTGAAACGTGGAGATGAAAATTTCTACATTCAGCGGTTTACCCCGCGCAGGGCGCGTAGCATGTGGTCGAAAAGAAATATCGGGATCGTGGCCCGCTTGGAAAAGGAGGGGAAAATGAACCCCGCCGGACACAAAGCCATCGAAGCCGCCAAAGCCGACGGCAGGTGGGATAGCGCCTACGATTCGCCGGGCAACATGAAAGTTCCGGAAGAACTGTTACAGGAATTGGCCAAAACACCTGACAGCCTCACCTTTTTTGAGTCTTTGAACAAGGTAAACAAATTTGCCATCTGCTGGAGAATTCAATCCGCCAAAAACCAGGACATCAAAGAAAAACGGATGAAGGTGATTCTTGAAATGCTGGCAAAAGGAGAGAAAATCCATCCTTAACCAAGTGAATGAGCACAACGACGATAGCTGAATTTTGGATGGAACGGTTAACTTCCCCCAGTGTGATTTAAGACAGCAAAAAATGGAGAATCAAGCGAATACCAACAGCGAATTTTTAAGTCAATTAACTTTTGAACCCTTAACCAGTGAGAACTGGACAAAGTTTGTACAACTTTTTGGCCCAAGGGGAGCCTGCGGAAATTGCTGGTGCATGTATTATCGGCTAAGCAAACAAGATTATAATGAAGGCAAGGCTAATGACGGAAATAAGGAGGCAATGAATAACCTGGTCATGAACAATTTCCCAACCGGAATTCTTGGCTTTTACGACGGGATACCGATAGCGTGGTGCGCCTTTGCCCCCCGCGAACATTTTGTAAAGCTGGAAAAATCAAGGATTCACAAACGCATTGACAACCAAGAAGTTTGGTCGATACCCTGCTTTTTTATAGCCAAAGAGTTCAGGAGACAAGGCGTTACGGTCGAATTGTTGAAAGGCGTAATCAGGTATGCCCAAGAGAAAGGGATCAAAATCATTGAAGCCTATCCGACGATTCCTACCAAAGAGCCTCTTCCTGACTCCTTCGCCTGGATAGGGCTCTATAAATCTTTTAAGCGCACCGGTTTTGAAATAGCAGATACAACATCAAAAAACAGGCCCATGGTACGTTATTATACAATTAAAGAGTAACTCAATGAAGTTAAGGTTACAGTTTGATACGACAAATATCTCCTGGGAGAGGGTTGCCGAAATTTTACAGACAGTCGGAATGGCTTATCATGACAGCGCGCTGCACAAGACTGCCTTCGAAAATAGTTATGTCGTTGTATTTGCTTTCGACGAAGACGAGATGATAGGTTTGGCAGGGCAATTTCCGACGGAGCTTATCAAGCGGCAGTTTATGACGTTGCAATACTTCCTGAATATCAAGGGAAAGGCATTGGCAAAGCCATAGTGGATAGGATCTTAACTAAATGCTCCAATTGCAGCGTTATTCTCTATGCGGCCCCGGGGAAAGAACTGTTTTATGAAAAACTCAATTTCAGGAAAATGAAGACAGGAATGGCATTGTTTGCAAATGCAGAAAGAATGAAGCAGCGAGGATTCACCGAATAAATAAATCGCAGTTCACAGTGAAAAATAGACTGTTGACAATTGAAATGATCTATTTCGTTGATTGTGTTTGTGTTACAAATTTTCTCCAATGATATTTGTGGTAGCATTTTACTTTTCTTACAAAGGGTTGTACTTTTTTAACGGTTGCCCGACAAAAAGTATCATTTGCATTGGTTAAATTTGATTGTAATAACACTTGGCTTTCCGTGAGAACCCGGGACCGGAAAATAAAGTGAACTTAAAACAAAAACAATGGAAACTCTATTAAAACAAGCAGAAGTGAATATTCACAGAATATTCAGTCGTGGGGCGCTAAACATGAGCGGCCTTGCTCTCATTTTTATTCTCTTCCTTTCGAGTTGCACTACACCAACAATCGCGCAAAGGGCGGAAGTAAGTATAAATTTCAGTTTGCCATCCTGGGCCCCCTATTTTAGCAATCCAAATCTTGCCCGATATTATTATCTTCCTGATATAGAGTGCTACTACGATGTCATGAACCGGGAATTCATTTACATGGAAGATGGTGAATGGATGTTTGGCAGGGCGTTGCCACCCGTTTACAGATGGTTCGATCTAAACAATTGTTTCATTGTCGCTTTGAATGCCCGCGTCGTTGAACCCTGGAGGCACTTTCACTATTATGTAGCCCATTACCCACGCTATTACTACCGTACCGTCTACCGTGACCGCTACTTCGATCATGAACATCCATTACGGGGATTCAACGAAAACGAGCGCGATGTGGTCTACAACCGTCGCTCGGACTGGGAAAACCGCTCGTTCGAAAGGAGAAACGAGGAGCGGAGGGAGGAACGGAGGGAAGAGCACAACTTCTTCGAAAACAGGGAGCAAAATGAGGTCAGACGTAACTTCCCTGAAAGAAGGGTCGAGCCTACACAACCCGCACAACCCATGAAGTACTATGGCAAGGAGGTCGGACGACCGGTTAGGGTACAGAGAAACATGAGACGGGCTGATGATGTAAAAATCAGGGAAAACAAAGAGGTAAAACGAGAAAGGGAAGGCAGGCAAAGGTAATTGCTATACCCGGAAGATACATCCAATGGCAGAGCTTACAGACGGCTACATCCGTTTAAGGGATTTCAGTGACCTGGATCAAGTCCGGCTTGCCGAACTCTGCAACAACAAGAAAATATGGGACAATGTTCGTGACCTCTTGCCCTCTCCCTATTCCGAACAAAATGCCCTTGAATTTATCCGCCTCTGTCAGCAGGAGGTGCCGACAACTACCTATGCCATAGAATACAAAGGAGAATTGGCCGGTTGCATCGGACTGGTGAAGCAGACCGATGTTTACCGGCTGAGCGCTGAATTGGGCTATTGGATCGGCGAGCCCTACTGGGGATTGGGCATTGCCACCAGGGCGGTTGAATTGATTACATCATACGGGTTTAACCAGCTGGGACTCGTCAGGATCTATTCAGGGGTTTTTGAATTTAATTCCGCCTCGCAAAGGGTACTTGAGAAATCAGGATTCAAACTGGAAGGGGTCTTCGAAAAGTCGGTGATAAAAAACGGACTGATCCATAACGAATTCAGATATGCCAAACTAAATCCCGGCCCTGACCACAAATAACCACAAATAACCACAGATTACGCAGATTACACAAATTGATAAAAAACCAAATCCATTTACAAAGATCTAAGTGAAACCTTGGTCTATTAATGGCTTCGTGTCAGAAAAAATAGCCGCCAGGTCTCAAAGACATCCGGTTTCACCAGGGAATATTTAAATTTACGATCTTTAAGTACGCCATGAAGGTTAATACCAACGCCTGGAACAGGATCCGCTACACCCTTTACACGCCGGTTTATGATTCGGTAGCCCGGCTTTTCGAACAATCCAGAAAACGTTCGATCGAATCGCTGCAGGTAAAACCCGGGGACAAAGTGCTGATCGTTGGGGCAGGTACCGGACTGGATCTCGAATTTCTACCGGATGATTGCGAAATAACCGCCACCGACCTGACCCCCTCCATGGTGGACCGGATCAGGAAAAGGAACCTCCAATTAAAACGAAATGTGCATGCGAGGGTGATGGATGGTCAGGCACTGACCTTTGAAGACCGGACATTCGACAAGATTATCCTTCACCTGATCCTGGCCGTCATTCCCGACCCGATGGCCTGTATCAGTGAGGCATCCAGGGTACTGAAATCGGGTGGAACCGTGGTGATTTATGACAAATTTGTCCCCAAAGGGAGGAAAGTTTCACTCCGTCGTAGTTTCGTCAACTTCTTCTCCAATTTCCTGGTTACTAATCTGTCGCGCAATGCCGAAACCCTCATCGCCCATAGCGGTTTGACAATCCTATCGGATGAACCGGCCGACTGGAAAGGAAATTTTAGATTAATAAAATTAGTCAAAATATAGAGACTGTATAAAATTTCTCTGTAGGAGATAAATTTTATACAATCTATTAGTTTTCCCCTCTTTGTAACTCTCCCGAAGTATCGGGACAAGTAGTGTAATATAGAATTATAGGAAATATATAATGGAATACTGGGAATCAAAATACAGTGAAGAAGGAGTCATGTGGAAATTTGAACCCTCAGATTCCGCTGAGCTTGCGCTTGATCTGTTCATAACCAACCGGATAACCAATATCCTGATTCCCGGATGCGGATATGGCCGAAATGCAAAACTATTCTGTGACGCCGGGTTTAAAGTGACCGGTATTGAGATCTCCAAATCAGCGATTGAACTGGCTAAATCCAATGGGATAAATTGCACCATGCACCACGGGTCCGTGAGCTCCATGCCATTCGACGACCAGAAATTTGGCGGCGTCTTTTGTTACGCCCTGATTCATTTGCTGAACAAGCCCCAACGGAGAAGATTGATCCAGGCATGTTACAACCAGTTAAAAAGCGAGGGATTAATGGTCTTTACGATGGCCTCAAAAAAGATGCCCTACTATGGAACCGGAAAGCTTCTCAGCAAGGACCGGTTCAGGATTATGAAAGGAATAACTGCTTATTTTTACGATACCGACACCGCCCTGAAGGAGTTTTCCGATTTTGGCGTGGTTGAATGCAAAGAAGTGCAGGAACCAATCAAATTCATGACCGGACAGGATCCTTTGACATTGATACTCGTGATTTGCAGAAAACCATAATATCACTCAACCATGGAACCGATTGTACTGACCGATCCGAATGTTATCCCAACCACCGAATCTTTGTTTGAGCGATTAGGGGAGAAACAGAAGCTATGGCTCATGATCTCCGAACATCTTTATCAGCATCACACCGATATCTCCGAAGTGTGGAGATTTTACAACGACGGCAAATGCTGGCTCTTCAGGTACCTCAAAAAAACCAAAACCATTTGCTGGATTGGCGTTTTGGAGAACACCTTCCGAGTGGGCTTCTGGTTTGGGGCAAAAGCAGAACCAATTATCTTGTCGAGCGACCTCCCGGAGCATCTCAAAGACGAGTACAGAAATGCCAAAAAGACCAAAATCGGCAGCGGCATCGGGATTGTTGTCAATAACCTGGCCGATGTAGAAAATGTGATCGAGCTGATGGAGCTGAGAATAAAGATCAAATAATTCATATCTCACCACAAAGGGCACAAAGGGTAGCACAAAGGCTCACCAAGTTCCTTTGTGTTCCTTCGTGTGGTACTTTGTGACCTTTGTGGTAAGGCCATTTACTTCAAATACTCAGAGCTGCTCTCTCTGACTATTCCAAAATATTCCTCATGTAATCGATGCATTTAACCACCTCTTTTACAGGATCCGAATCAGCCGGAATATTGTATTCCAACTCCACAAAAACATCGATCGGCCATTTCTCCTTTTTAAGAAGGTTCAGGACATCGGCAATGGGCGTCTCGCCCTGTCCAAACGGCTTGTTGGCATTTGGCGTCGCATGGTTTGGCCCGGTCTTATCCTTTACGTGAATCATCGGGATCCGGTCGTGGTACTTGATAATTACATCGTTGGGATGTTTGCCCGTGGCGCCGAAATAGTGCCCCACATCGAGGTTGAGCCTGTTGGCCGGTGAATAGGCAAGTAAGCTGTCAATGTCAAAACCCGGTTCCCCAAATTGTCCGTGGGTGTGATAGATGGCCAGGCTGTTGTGCTTCTCGGCAAATTTTCCCAACCTTTTGCATGCCGCCACACTTGCTTCGTCCGTGATCCCATAGGCCCCCAGGGCATTGGCTGCATTGTAGGCATAGTCAATCTCCTCGTCCGACCAGCTTGAAGGTACGAACTTGGCGATATGGATACCGACACCGGCATCGTTGTACATCTTGCGAATATCGGCATACTTTTGCATGGGCAGCGACAAACGCCATTTGCGTTGTTCTTCCCTGGCCGCATCGGCCGCTTTGGCGCGTTCGGCCTTTTCCTTGTCGGACAATTCTGCGCCACGCGGAGCACGGGCCGGAATGGCAGGAATACCTAGTCCCTCCTCCAGGACACTTCTCATCTCCAATGCATTGACACCAGCCTTCAGCACATACGCCAGCACCTCCTCCAGGCTATGCGGGATGGAGCGGTACGAATAGGTGGTGAGGCCCAATTGTACGCCGTTCACTTTGGAATTGGGCTTTTTGACGCCACTTGCGAGCGACCAGTTGAAGGGTACCATCGAAACAGCGGCAGCGGTGGCCGTTGTACCTAAAAATTTACGTCTCGAAATTGTTGGGTTTCTCATGTTCATTTGGTTAATTGAAAAACGAATTATTAACGCATGAAATTACTCATTTCAATTGTCATTTCAAGATGTTTCGTTTTTGGGATTGGTAATATGACCACAGAGGTGATGATCATATCTATTGGCTGAAATGCTGCAGTTGCCGGATATCAGAAAATTATTAATCTACTGTCTTAAAAGCCGCCCGGCCGGGCGGCTGTACAGAAATCATCATATCATATAAAAGTCGCTCAGCCGAGTGCCTCTACAGCATTTGCCCTTATAGAGACGTCCAGCCGGACGTCTTCCTCTCCTCTCCGCCACCGGTTGTACAGCCCCACGCTGGCGCGGAGTTGCAATCCGTGCCCATACAACTGAAGAAGGAGTGCTTTTTCTTGCCAAAGATTATGTTTACATTAGCACTATCGGTAATTAAGGAGAGAAAGGGATATTGTACATATTTTATATGGAATTAACCGGTTGGTAATAAAACACATAGGACACAGATTACAAATCCGCGCCAGAAGATCTGGCCACCTTCTTAGGAATGTTACCATAAAAAAATACTTTATAGCACTAATCTTTCACCATTAAACTATCTCTATGAAAATTCATCAGCCGGACCTTAACAAACGAACCTTTATCAGGTGGAAAGTCTATTTTGACAGGTCAAGAATGTACATTGGATACATTCAATTCTTCCTGATTGGTATTGTCTTTCTTCAATCCTATAAGGAGAAACCCTGGGGAGAATTTATATTCAAATATGCCATCATTTCAATACCGATTGCCTTTCTCTTATTCATTCTTCTTTCATTGGTACTAGGCTATTTTGATTCGAAACTTGGAATTCGGGAAGAAGAACAAAGAAACCTTTCGAAATCAAATCCGGTCATGATGGAAATGCTTGGTCAGCTCAAGGAACTCAATAAAAAGATAGATCTTCTGG